>PXEK01000396.1 GCA_003564735.1 Cryomorphaceae bacterium | reverse complement strand
TGTCCTCACAACTGTTTGAGTCAATAACAGTGACCATGTAACTGCCGGCTGTCAAGTCGCTTTTCGTTGCGCCGGTATCTGAAGCTGTCCAAAAGAAAGTGTATGGCGATGTTCCTCCCGATGCAGAGACTGTTGCCGCGCCATCACTTCCGCCGTTGCAACTTACATTTTGGTTGACAGTATCAGAAAGACTAATTGCGGAGGGTTCATTAATGGTTACTTGCTCTATGATCTGACAATTATTTGCGTCTGTTATAATGACATCGTAAGTGCCTGCGCTCAAATTACTTTGTGTGTCACCTGTAAAAGAACCCGGAAGCCATGTGTAAGTGAAAGGCGCCGTGCCGCCCGAAGCGACTGCCACAGCTTCACCATCATTACCGCCGTTGCAACTCACGTTTTGATTTATTGTAATTGATGAACTTATTGCATCAGGTTCAGTGATAGTAACCTGTACGGTATCTTGACATTGAAATGGATCGGAAACAATAATAGTATAACCTCCCGCAGTTAAGTCATTTCGTACATTTCCTGCAAGACCGACATCAGACCAATCATAACTTAAGGTTCCTGTACCTCCGGTGGCCGTAACGGTAACTTCGCCGTCATTACCGCCGTTGCAACTCACGTTTTGGTCGATATTGGCACTTGCGACAACCGTATTAGGGTCTGACAAAGAAAACTGTACCGAATCTTGGCAGTTATTAGTATCGCTAACGGTTACGGTGTAGCTGCCCGGGGATAAAGCTATTTGTGTAGCTACTGTGGCTAAATTAGACCACAAATAACTGTAAGCACCCGAACCGCCTGTTGCACTAACTGTCGCATTTCCCGCATTACCCGCATTACAAAAAACGTTTTGAGCTACAGAAACCGACGCGATTAGTGAATCAGGCTGTAAGATGGTAATAAGTATAGAGTCAATACAGCCGTTTGCATCAACAACCGTAACCGTGTAGTTTCCTGCCGATAAATTCGTTTTGGTTGTACCTGTATCCGGGCCGGGCCAGTTAAATGTGTATGGTGCGCTGCCACCGGAAGCATTAACCGTGACCTCTCCATCTGCCCCACCGGCACAAGAGACATTGACTTGTGACGAAATCATCACATTTAATGACGGACATATCGTTTGAAAATTCTCGGGACCTGCCCAATCGGAAAAAAAGCCGAGATCACATTTGGCTCTGACAAAAAAGTCATAAGAAGTACTAGGCGTTAAACCCGTAAGCGTGTAATTGCTTGTATTTAAGGTGTCGAATGTTCCCGTGCCTTGGGTAAAACCAGTGGGACCATATTCAATTATCCATTGTGTTGCCGAACCGTTCTCTGTCCACGTCAAATCGGCTTGAGTTGCGGTAATATTATTTGCGGCGAGTTGACTAGGCATTGGACATGTATTGAATGTACCGTTTATTTCTGCAATGCGATTTCGTCCCGTACCTGAGTAAGATGTATATTCCCCTCCAATAATCGCGTTTTCGCTTTGTAAAAACGATATGTGACGAATAGTGGCATTTGCACCCGAGCCGGAAGAGTATGAGTTATCAAATGAACCATCGGGGTTTATTCTGGCGATTCTCGGACTAAAATTACCGGCAAAGTTTGTAAATTCCCCACCGATAATCATTTTCATATCGGGTTGAAGAGCAATATGGTGTACCGTGTTGTTTGCTCCCGTGCCGGGATTAAAAGTATTGTCTAAAGAACCGTCGCTGTTGAGCCTTGCTATTCTGTTTCTCCCTGCGCCGTTAACAGTAGTAAACTGTCCACCAATCAAAATTTTTCCGTTAGGTTGATACACCGTAGTGCGCACTCTATTATTAGGACCTGTAGTCACGTTAAATGTACTGTCAAGAGAACCATCAGGATTTAAACGCGCAAGGTTAGTCAAACCTATACCGACAATAGTAAATATTCCACCTATCACTATTTTACCGTCTTGCTGAAGTGAAATAGAGTTTATTTCGTGCCAAGATTCTTGGAAACTAAAGGGGGTGGTAAACGAGGGGTCAATACTACCGTTAGAATTTAATCGAACAATCCTATTTCTTGCAACACCGTTAAAGTCGGTGAATCGGCCGGCGGCTATAATTCTGCCATCCGGTTGTAAAGCCATACTGTTCACATCATTGTTCGGGCCGGTGCCTACATTAAAAGTGTTATCGGTAGAACCATCAGTGTTAAGTCTGACCATTCTAAAAATAACAACTCCATCAAAAGAAGTAAAGCCACCACCAATAAGAATACGATTATCTTGCTGAACTTTAATAGCCTGCACGCTTGCACTTGCACCACTTCCGGGGTTAAACGAAGGGTCAAGCGTACCGTTTGCGTTCAATCGCGTAATTCGGCCTTGACAAATATCGTTGAAAGCAGTGAAGGATCCCCCGACAAGAACCCTGCCGTCAGGTTGAACACTTGTATTCAAAACAGGTCCGTTAAATCCGGTTCCCGGGTTAAACGAAGTGTCGAAGTTTCCTGCCGAATCTATGCGTAGTACAAATCGAGAGCAAAAGCCGTTATATTCTCTCATCCAACCTCCAAGAATATAACTGCCGTTTGTTTGAACGGCTATAGCTTCTACTCTTTGGTTCGCCCCGCTTCCGGGGTCAAATGTATTATCAACGGAACCGTTCGCATTCAACCTCGCAATTCTGTTTCGATTGACGCCGTTAAACGTGTTAAAATCCCCGCCAATAAGAACCCGATCATTTGATAAGATTTTTATGTCATAAATATTTATAACACCCGAACCTCCTGCGCCTGAGCCTCCCACATTGTAAGAAAAATCCCGAGAACCGTTGGCATTAAGCAAGACTAAATTATTCACCGAGCTATTGTTGAAAGAAGTGAAATTACCTCCCACCAATATTCTATTATCTGAACGCAGCGCAATAGAATACACAGTGAAATCAAACCCTGAACCCGGATTAAATGAGTTATCTAAAGTACCGTTCGCATCCAACCGGGCAATTCTATTTCTACTCACGTTATTGAAAACAGTGAAAGAGCCCCCTATCAAAATTCGATTGTTGGGCTGCACGAGTACTTTATGAATCATTTGGTCTGCACCTGAATTGTTTCCATTAAAGGAAGCGTCTAAAGAACCGTTAGTATTCAATCGAGCAATATTACCCACGTTTACGTTATCAAACTGATTAAATAAACCTCCGATTATAATTCGGCCGTCACTTTGAAGATCTACTGTTTCAATTATACCCGATGTACTTGCGCCCGGATTAAAAGAATAATCTACAGACCCATCGGTATTAAGTCTGGCAATTCTCCCCGGTACAGGCCCTAAAGGATTTGTTGCATCACTGTTCCACAGACCTACAATAATAATTCTACCGTCAGGCTGAATAACAAAATCCCTGATAAATGAATTGAGCGTAAATCCAACATTGAACGTATTGTCTACAGTACCATCGGTATTTAATCGCACCATCCTATTAGAACTCGTGCCGTTGTAATTTGCCAATTGGCCCGCAACAAGAATTTTTCCGTCGGGTTGAATACCAACTGCGGCTACATTGGAGCTTGGCCCGTCTCCTAAGCCCAATCCTAAATCGGCAGTATTAAATGAAGTATTTAATGCTCCATCTTGAGCTTGATATTGCAGATTAAGAAACAGTATCGCAAAAAATACAAAAAAAAGAGCTTTGAGGTTAGTTGGGATTTGCATACATAAAATTTTGAGGCTCTTAGAATGATTAGTTAGGCAAGACTTGAGCAAAAACATTTATTGCCAAAACAGGTGATCAGTTAACAGCGCGCTAAATTTTTGAAAAAATATTATTTTAGAGAAGTGCCATAAACTTTAAAAATATTATTTACGGCAAATGTAACTTATTATTTTGTTTGTCAAAGCCTAACGCCCCTCATGTTACTTTTTAACCTTTTAAAAAACAAAAACAAAGGGTTTATTATTCACTTAGAGGGGTTAACAAGACAATACTTTATCTTAATTCTTTATATTTAATCCACATAAAGTTTCCTCTGCGTTTTTCCAAAATCAAAATAGCGGTTTGCTTATTTCGGTAGTCATGAGAATTTTGAGCAGACGGCTTTCAGGGTTCTGACCGATAAAAATGAAACGCTGTAAAAAAGAAGTTCATTACTCTACAGGGTGAGGGTTGGTTCGTAATGGTCAGAACCCAATCAAAATTTTGTACCTTTGCCGTTAGGACGTATTTTCCTGATTATTGAAGTTTAAAAACAGTTCAACATGACAGCACTAAAAGATAAAACCTCACTGGGCTTGACCAAAGAATTTCCCGAAGCGGAAGATTTTTTACCCATCAACGGGATGGATCACGTAGAATTTATTGTGGGTAACGCCAAACAGGCAGCTCACTTTTATAAAACAGCATTCGGTTTTCAAGATTTTGCATACGCGGGTTTGGAAACGGGAATGAAAAACAGCAGCTCTTACGCTTTAAAACAGGATAAAATTGTATTGATTTTCACCACGCCTATGAGTCCGGGGGGTTGGATGAATGAGCATATAGACAAACACGGCGACGGCGTAAAATACGTTTCGTTTTGGGTTGACGACGCCACAAAATCGTGGGAAGAGACCACAAAGCGAGGTGCCAAATCATTCATGAAACCCGAAAAAATAGAAGACGAAAACGGTTACATTATAAAGTCAGGTATTTATACTTACGGAGAAACCGTTCATTATTTCATAGAACGTAAAAATTACAAGGGGCATTTTATGCCCGGTTTTGTAAAGCACAAGACAGATTACAATCCGGAGCCTGTAGGGCTTAAGTACATTGACCACATGGTAGGCAATGTGGGCTGGAATGAAATGAACACTTGGGTTGATTTTTACAAGAATGTGATGGGCTTTGCACAGCTTGTTTCTTTTGATGATAAGGATATTTCAACAAAGTACACCGCGCTCATGAGTAAGGTGATGACCAACGGCAACGGGCGTGTGAAATTCCCCATTAATGAACCTGCCGAGGGAGTCAAAAAATCACAAATTGAAGAGTATATTGATTTTTATAAAGGCGCCGGTGTACAGCATTTGGCCGTAGCTACGGACAACATTATTGAAACGGTTTCCAAGATGAAGGAGCGCGGGGTAGAATTCCTCAAAGTACCCAAAACTTATTACGATACGGTTTTAGACCGTGTGGGAGAAATCGATGAAGATTTGGAGCCGCTGGCCGAGCTGGGTATTTTAATTGACCGCGATGATGAAGGGTATTTACTTCAGTTGTTCACAAAACCGTTGACAGACAGGCCTACGTTATTCTTCGAAATCATTCAACGAAAAGGTGCTAAATCATTCGGTAAGGGTAATTTTAAGGCTTTATTTGAAGCTATTGAACGAGAACAAGAACTGCGAGGCACTTTATAGTTTTGTAGTCCCGGATAGATTACTAAAAAAGCCGTTCTACTTTCACGTAGAACGGCTTTTTGCTTTTCGCAGGACAATTACCGGGGACAGAGTAATGTGGGTTATGGTTTAACTTTAAAACGACTTTTCTCCTTTAAACTTCAGAGTTAAAAGTCCTTTGTAAACGGTCGGCAAATAACTATTCAACTTAAAATTAAAACTCGCGAGCGTGCTTTGATTCAACTCATATTTCACCAAGCTCTTTAAGCTCCTCTGCGGTGAAAACACGTGAGCGAATGATAAAGCGAAAGCCGGTAGGAATTTCAAGCGAAAAGCTCGAGCCGCGCCCTTTAACCACATCTAAAGTGAGGTGGGTGTGTTTCCAATATTCGAATTGATCACGGCTCATATAAAATTCACACCCGTGAACCTCTCCCAACTTGACATCACTGTCGCCGGTCATAAATTCTCCTTTACCGAAACACATGGGTTGAGAACCATCGCAACACCCTCCGCTTTGGTGAAACATCAAATCCCCATGCTCTTCTCGAAGTTTATCAATTAAACCCTCTGCTTCTTTCGTAACTGTAACTCTTTCCATAATACCTTGATTTTAATTTGATTGCGACTTAATTAATGCTTTTAATTTGATTTTTTCAAACATTCAACAATTTCGGGAATAACCGCGGGATCTTCTATGGTAGATGGCACTTGATAGCTTTTACCGTTAACCAAAGTACGTAAAATTCTTCGCAGCACCTTACCGCTGCGCGTCTTAGGTAACCGAAGAACTACGACAACCTCTTTCAAGCTTGCTATGGGCCCTACAGACTCGCGAACCTTTTGTGTCAATTGCTGCTCAATAGTGTCTACTTCTTTTTGGCTTTCCGGTTTCAATACAACCATGGCTATAGGTAGCTCTCCTTTTAATCTGTCCTGCTTAGCTACCACGGCGCATTCCGCCACAGCGGGATGTAGTGCTATAGCTTCCTCCATTGAGGCGGTAGACAAGCGATGCCCCGCCACGTTTATAACATCATCAACCCTGCCGGTGATGAAAATATAACCATCTTCATCAACATATCCGCTATCCCCCGAGAAGTAATATCCTTTAAACCTTGTGAAATAACTTTTTACGAACCGCTCGTTATTGCCCCAAAGAGTAAGAGCAAAACCGGGAGGCATAGGGGGTTTTAAACAAACATAACCTTCTTGATTCGCACCAACTTCGCGACCCTTTTCATCAACAATGGTAAGAAAGTAGCCCGGTACAGCTTTACCGGCCGAGCCCGTTTTGGTTTTATGCGGTTCCAACCCCATAAAGTTGGAGGCAATGGGCCAGCCGCTTTCGGTTTGCCACCAATGGTCAACTACCGGTATTTTAAGCATCTTTTGCGACCACTTTAGAGTTGATTCATCGCAACGTTCGCCGGCTAAAAACTGAAAACGCAGAGTTGAAATATCGTATTTATGAAGAAACTTTCCTGAAGGATCTTCCTTTTTTATTGCTCTAAATGCGGTAGGTGCGGTAAACATAACATTCACTTTATGTTGGCTTATTATGCGCCAAAATGCTCCGGGGTCGGGAGTTTTAACCGGCTTGCCTTCATAAAGAACCGTTGTTGCACGGTAAATCATAGGGGCATAAACAATATAACTATGGCCTACAACCCAGCCCACATCAGAGGCTGCCCAGAATACATCTCCCGGTTTTACTCCATAAATATATTTCATTGAAAAATTAAGCGCGACGGCGTAACCCCCGGTATCTCTCACCACACCCTTGGGCTTTCCGGTGGTGCCTGATGTGTACAGAATATATGAAGGGTGGTCTGCTTTTAAGCTTACGGGGGCAGCCGGCGTTGACTCTTCTTGAAGTTTGTGATAATCTACAAATGAGATATCGCTTAGCGGAGTATTCTCTACCTTTCTGTCATACAAAATTGCAGCCTCAGGCTTATGAGAGGCTTTTTCTATTGCCTTTTTGAGTATTGGAACATAGGGAATTATTTTATTCACCTCAATACCAACCGTTGCCGAAATAACAACTTTTGGACGAGCATCATCTATCCTCAATGCCAATTCATTTGGAGCAAAGCCGCCAAATACCACGGAGTGGATTGCCCCTATTCGAGCACACGCCAAGATACTAAAAACAGCCTGCGGTATCATAGGCATGTAAATGATTACCGTATCTCCTTTTTTAACCCCAAGTTTTTGAAGTCCGCCCGCAAGTCGGCTCACCTTATCAAGCACTTCGTTATATGTGAATTTCTCTACTTTGTTTTGGACGGCGGAATCATAAATGATTGCTGTTTCATCACCAAACCCATTCTTTATGTGTTGATCGATACACAAGTAACTCAAATTAGTTTCACCATCCGGAAACCAAACACGGGAGGAATCAATAGATTCACTCATCACTTTTTTCGGCGGCTTAAGCCACTCAAGGTCTTTTGCTTGTGACCCCCAAAACTTTTCAGGCTCTTCTAAACTTTTGGCGTATAATAGGTCGTATTCATTTTTTTCACTCATGTGAATTAAAGATAAGGATTAAGTTTTTGTTGTTACTTTCAAATTAACCAAGCCTCTCAAGCGGCTAAAAGTAAAGACTGCAAAACCTTTTGGTTTTGCAGTCTGTTTCGTGTTCAACTAAACACTTTTTAAAGTTTATTCAACTTAAAAGAAACCCAGCTTATTCTTATCATAAGAAATAAGCATGTTTTTTGTTTGGAAATAGTGATTGAGCATCATCTTGTGAGTTTCTCTCCCAAAGCCTGACTTTTTATAGCCTCCAAACGGCGCGTGTGCCGGATAGGCATGATAACAATTTACCCAAACACGTCCCGCTTGAATCGCTCGGGGTATTTTATAAATCTCATGAGCATCTCTTGTCCACAAACCGGCTCCTAAACCGTAAAGTGTGTCGTTCGCTATTTCAATGGCCTCCTCTTGCGTTTTAAAAGTGGTTACCGATGTCACCGGCCCGAATATCTCTTCTTGAAATACCCTCATTTTATTATGCCCTTTTAAAATGGTGGGCTCAATATAGTATCCCGAATCGGATACGCCGCCCGCCTTGTAAGCCTTGCCTCCACAAAGTACTTCAGCACCTTCTTCTCTTCCGATATCGAAATACGATAAAATCTTTTCGTATTGGTCTTCACTGGCTTGAGCGCCCATCATGGTATCTGCATTTAGCGGATGACCCACC
>PXEK01000010.1 GCA_003564735.1 Cryomorphaceae bacterium | reverse complement strand
GCAAAACGGTATTCTTTTCTCGGCGAAAATATATAAGAACTGCTTGTGAAAGGTCAAATGTATAATACAAAAGGTTAAACAGTGCGAAGTGTGAATTGTTCATTTTGGTCAGAACCCAATTACCGATGCCCGGATACTGAACTTCGATTCCTCAGAGTGTACGTAGAAAAAAATGGATTTAAACTATTCTTGAACGACAATCCAAAATAACCTTGGTTGCCTTCAATACAGAATCGTCAATTGCGCGATTATATTCCGCTACAATTTCGGGCGATATCATTTTTTGAGGGTACGGTTTACACCTCGATTTTCCATCAATCCACGCCGTTTTTGGCAGTAAAATTTTAAGCGGTTCTCGGAATGAAATTCCATCAACCGCAATTCTTAAATACAACGGATATAATCCGGATTTGCTCTTTCTGTAAGTTAGCAAACCGGGCTTAATCGTCATTTTAACATCTTTTAATATGACTGAGAAAGCAAATAAGTCACTCGGCACAAAAATGTGACCGGGAAAAAATCCATGTGACCGGTATGTGACCGGGAATACCGTATTTATTGGCTTTCGCGATTAAACCCGCAGACAAGGAACTAACTGTAAAAGAACGTAATAAAAAAAGGGTGAAACCTATCGATTCCACCCTTAGCGGTCCGGACGAGACTCGAACTCGCGACCTCCTGCGTGACAGGCAGGCATTCTAACCAACTGAACTACCGGACCTTTAAAATTAAAACACCAAATTAAGAATTTTAGACTGTTTTAGCCATTCCTTCCCGTTTTGGTGGTGCAAATATACTGCGGGATTCAATATCTCCAAATAAATTTATTGAAATTAGATTGTTTTTTTTCGTTTGAGTAGGTAGGAGCGCAATATATTATTGAAGCCCAGGTCAATATCGGCCTCAATAAATTCAATTTTATTCTGTAGGCATTTTGATTTCAATCTGTTTCTAAATGCGCTGCCCGCTTTTACGTATTCGTCTCGAATTTCATCGGGGTTGAGCTTCACCGCTTCACCGCTTTCCATATCGACAAATTTATATGGGCGATTGTCAAATTCGAACTTACTTTCATCTATTTCCTTGAGTGTGTGAAAAAGTACCACTTCGTGTTTTTGGAATCTCAAGTGACGCAAGGCGTTGAATAGTCTTTCTTCGTTTTCAGTATTATTCTCTAACATATCGGAGAATATGAAAACTACCGATCTTCGGTGAATACGGTTAGCAAATTCATGAAGTGAATCGGCGGCCATTGTTTGGCCTTGAGGTTCGGTCTCGTCCTGTAATTGCTCCAGTTGATGGTAGATGTAATTCAAATGCACTCCCGATAGTTTTGCCGGTGTATACAAGCGCACACCTTCATTAAAAACACCTAGTCCAACAGCGTCGCGCTGCATTCGCATAAGATGTATGAGTGACGCCGCCGCTTTAACCGAAAAGTTGATTTTATTGTTTTCTGAACCTTTCGGGTAATACATACTTGCGCTTGAGTCAATTAAAATATGGCAGCGCAAATTCGTTTCTTCATCATATCGTTTAGTATAAAGTTTTTCGGTTTTCCCAAAAAGCTTCCAATCGATATGGCGCGTACTTTCACCCTTATTGTACGCTCGGTGTTCAGCAAACTCCACGGAGAAGCCGTGAAACGGGCTACGGTGTAACCCCGTAATAAAGCCTTCAACCACCTGCCTTGCGAAGAACTCTAATTTACCAAACTGCCTTATTTCTTTAGTGTTGAATCTACTCATTATCTTTTAAGTGCGGTTTAATTTGGTTCTTTAAATCGGTGAAAAGAGGGTGTAAATCTACATTGCCCCCCGAGAGTATAATGCCTGTTTTCTTGTTTTCGAAACGTTCTTTATACTTCATGTAAACAGCAACGGGAACAGCGCATGAAGGTTCAATGATGATTTTCATGCGTTCTAAAACGGTTTGAAAAGCGTGTAATATCTCTTCTTCACTAACTGTTAAAATCTCTATTTTACTGTCTTTCAGTATTTTAAAATTTACTTCCCCCAAAGAGGTACGCAACCCATCGGCAATGGTTTGTGTGGAAACCGCCGGCAATTTAATACCTTGTTTCAATGAAAGAAAAGCATCGTTGGCGTTTTTAGGCTCGCAGCCGATGACTCTTGTTTGTAGCTCTAAAGCCTTTGTTGCCAGCACACTTCCTGAGAGTAATCCGCCGCCGCCCACAGGAGTAAGCAAGTAATCTAAGTCCGGATGCTCTTCGAGGAACTCAGCCGCGCATGTTGATTGCCCCTGAATTATATCGATATGGTCAAAAGGGGGAATGAAGTATGCGTTAAGACTGTGTTTCAGTTCTTCGCACGTTTTCTCCCTGTCTTGTTGGGTGGGTTTACACATGACCACGCGGGCATCATAACTTTTTACAGCGTCAACTTTAACACGTGGAGCATTATTAGGCATAACGATAACAGCATTTATATTCAGAACCTTAGCTGCGTAAGCTAAGGCTTGTCCGTGGTTTCCCGATGAATGGGTAATCACCGTAGTCTCTTTATCATGCCCAATAATTTTGAGAGCTGCATTGATGGCACCTCTGATTTTAAAAGACCCTGTTTTTTGAAAGTTCTCGCATTTGAAATATACCTCACCGCTGATGTGTTCATTAAAAAAGCGACTCGTGAGTATGGGGGTTTTGTGAATGTGCCTTTTGAGTTTTTGTCGAATTTCTTTAATTTTTGGTCGGGATAATTGACCGGCTGCGTGTATATTCATGATTTTGAAGCTTTAAATCGTAAGTGAAATGTGCTTCCTTTTCCCTCCTGTGTTTTGATATCTATTTTTCCTTCCAAGTAATTCAACGAGCGTTTCACTATAGCAAGCCCGACGCCGCTACCCTCGATATTATCGACATTAGACGCTCGGTGAAACATTTTAAATAGGTGTTTTAAGTCATTCTTGGGTATTCCGATACCCTCATCCTTAACCGTAATGTGCAATTCATCTTTTTCATAATCGAATATTAAAGTTACCGGCTTCTCGGGAGCGGAATATTTAATGGCATTAGATATAAGGTTATTAAGTATGTTTCGCACTATAGCAATATCTAACATCAGTTTCTCGGGAACCTTAGAGCCAAAGATGATGTTGAAATCTCTTTTGCTTTCTGCTCCTGTTTTATGTGAGTCCACAAGATCTTTGACAAAGTTTTTCAAATTTGTGGGTTTTAGCTTAACTTCAACTTTATCAGCCTCAGCTCTACTCAGGAAGAGGGTATCGTTGACCATTTCAGTCAGGTTTTTTACAGCCTTTTGAATTTTACCTGTGTGCTTTGTTATTTTTTCAGCGGGTGATCTATTATCTGCGTGAAAATCGATGAGTTCTGTGGAGCTCAATATTGAGGTAAGCGGTGTTTTGAGTTCATGGGATATAATTGTCACAATTCTGGATTTTAATTCGTTGAGTTCTTTCTCTTTGGCTAATGCTTCTTTTAAATCCAATTCAACCGCTTTGCGTCGCTCAATTTCACTTTCCAGTTTTTTATTGTTTTCCTCCAGGTCAAGAGTTCTCGCTCTAACTTTTTCTTCCAGGCTTTCATTTAGTGTTTTGAGTTCTTTTTCCCTTGCAATGAGTTGTAACTCTAAATTATATCGCTGCATGGTTAGCTCTACCATGGTGTAAATTTGGGCTTTACCCAAGGGTTTCAAAATATAACCAAAAGTGCTGCTTTCAATAGCTCTTTCAATGGTCTCGGCATCTGAGGCCCCCGTAGCATAGATTATAGGAATGTTGTATTTTTCAATTATTTGGTCTGCTGTTTTAATTCCGTCTAAATCCCCCGCTAAACCTATATCCATCAAAACGAGGTCGCAATCTATTTCTTCAATAATTCGCAAGGCCTCTTCACCGGAGGTACATTTCGCTGCCACAGAGTATTTTAAACTAACGATTAAACGTACGATGAGTTTAGTTGTAACGGGGTCATCTTCAACCACTAGAATTTTGTACGACATAATTATATTTTGTGTCTTTTTTATCCGGGTACTGTATGTATCTGTTTTTCATTGGAATTTCGCGTTCTGACCAAGAAATACATACTCACAAAAGTACAATGATAAAATATTAATTTTTATTTTTGACCAAAATTTTATGCTATGAGCGAAAAGCTACTTGTCATTGAGGACAATACAGATGTAAGAGAAAATATAAAGGAAATTCTGGAGTCAGCTGACTTTGTTGTTGAAACGGCACAGAATGGTCAAGAAGGTTATGAAATGATTAAGCGCTTTAAACCTGACTTAATTGTTTGTGACATCATGATGCCTGTGATGGATGGTTTCGGAGTTCTCAAAAAATTGAGGGCCGACAAGGAAATAGCAGATACACCATTTGTTTTCTTAACCGCCAAAACGTCAAAGAATGATTTGAGCAAAGGTATGGAAATGGGCGCTGATGATTACATCATGAAGCCTTTTACCATTGCTGAATTGCTCAAGAGAGTTAAGATTAGGTTAGATAAGCGCCGGGAGGTACTTGAGAAGACTAAAAATAAACTGGAGGAGAGTACCCCACATTCCACTTCTCCAATAGGTAAAGAGTTACAGGAGCCATTGAAAACCGTAACGGGAATAGGGCAGTTAATCATGACGGAGCATTATTCAATGGAAAAAACCGAACTTGTAGAGTTTGTTTCTCTCATACATAAAGCAGGCTTGGAATTGAAAGATTTGATTGGTGAATCGCTGAGGTTCTATGAAGTTGAAGATTTACGCGGTAAACCTGAATGGGTTGAAAAATTAAAAGCCGAAGTTGCTGATAGTAAAAAGGTCTTGGAAAAAGTTGCCGATGAGGAAGTGACTCGTTTTGGAAGAGAGAAAGATTTAGTAACATCATTTGTTGATGCCCAAGTAGCAATGCCTGCCGAATATTTAGATGTGGTAGTGTCAAGTTTACTCAATAACGCGTTTAAGTTTTCAATGCATGGCTCTATGATAAGGCTGATTACCGGAGAGGAGAAAGGTAAGTTGATTTTGACTGTTAGTGATGAAGGTATTGGTATGACTGATGAAGAGGTGAAAAACATAGGGCCGTACAAGAAAATGTCAGGAAATGAAAATGTTAAAGGTTTGGGGCTGGGACTGATTAACGCCAAACGTACCATTGAACTCTTTGGAGGAACATTTTCCATAAAAAGTACGAAAGGGGTAGGTACATTAATTCGTGCTCATATACCGATTGCTTGATAGTCAACAAATAACTCAATATTAGTAGATTGCGATGTGCGCTCGTACTGGACGAGAACACGTCGCTTTTTTTGGTCTCGGATTTTACCGGTGTCAAAAATTTTTCAAGAGGTTTGTAATGTATTGACAACTTAAAAACCCGAAATTGAATTGAATGCCCCCTTCACCCGGATGACAGTTTGAAAATTTTGTACGGTATAAATTTTCCAATTCTCTTCGCTCTTTTGCTATAGTTTGTTTTGAAGCGCTTTGACGGAGGTTTTGGCAGGGTTCCATGGATCTTTGTAAGATGAGTCGAAGAATATTTCTTTGAAGTAGGCGAGTGTTCGTACAAAGCGCATGTAATAGCTGTTGTAAAATACCATTGCGGGTATATATAAGTAGAGCTTACTTTCTTTACGCGCCCGCTCACTCAGTGCTAAAAAGAGTGAAAACTGAATGAAATCCATCGCCATATACATCGCGATTTTTAGAGGTATAACTACAGCAAGCATCTGACTGTTATGCATAATGATGTCAATAATATACAGCCACCATAAAATATTGAGAATAACGTCGTAAGTGACATTTTCCAAAAAAGAAACAAAGTTGAGAATACTAAAGTTCCTACCCGGTAGGTATATATCGCTGTGTTTTTTAAGTCTAAACCTAATAAGTGATTTTGACCAACGCAGGCGTTGCTTGGAGAGTGCTTTAAAGGTTGTGGGGGCGTTGGTTAAACCTATGGCTTTATATTCAAAATGAATTTTGTAACCTATTTTCCTGAACTTTACGGTGATATCCCCATCGAGCCCCGGGCCTATATCCCAGCCTCCCAAACGCTTTATCACATCGGTTCTGAAAGCTCCAAATGCTCCCGAAATAATACGGTAAATTCCCAGTTCAGAGGCTACTATACGTCCCATTGATATACTGTTGATGTATTCAATGGCTTGCAATGAAGCACAAAAAGTGTCTTCGTAGTTTCTCACTTTAATATTCCCGCCAACCGCGCCTATGTTTTCGCCATAATAAAAGGGTAGGAGTATGTTCTCAATGGAGTCGCGATCAAATGAGGTGTCGGCATCCAGGTGAACAATGAATTTCCCTTTTGTGTAGCGCAGTGCCAAGTTTGCTGCGCTGGCTTTTCCTCCTCGAACATCATTGCGAATGAATTGGTGTATCATTCCGTTTTTCTCAAGGTCTCTACCGATGAGTGGTGTATCATCATCAGAACCATCATCCACAACGATGAGTTCATAGTTGAAATAAGTTTGTTCCTTAAGTGAATTGACCAATTTATAGAGGTGGGGACCTTCGTTTTTACCCGGGACTATTATTGAAATCAAGGGCATTTCTGCCCAAAGGAGTTTACGAGCAATTTGTCTTTTTCTATCAATCGATTTGCGATTAAAGATTACTGAAACTACAATAATAAAATCAAAGAGCAAGAAGCGCGGCAGCTCTAAGATAAAGAAGAACCAAAAGGTTCTGATAATCTCTAGTGTGTCTTTATCATGCCAGTATAAAACAAATGTTTCCCAATACTCTATAAACATAACTAGTCTTTCAAGATGCCCGCTCTTAAATCGTTAAGTACACTTTGGTATTCGCTGTTTGGTGTAATTTCCCTAACCGATGCGTGTACCTCGATATCATGATCTTTAACATTGTTTTCTAAAAGCGTTTTCAATGACTTTTTCATTTTTTCCATAGCCATATTACACTTATCGAGAGGTGTTTCGGGCATCAATATAAAGAACGAGTTTACCGATCTTGAAAGAATGTGCGACGCGGTGGTATTGTTTACCACAAAAGCTGAAATTTCTTCAATGAGTTTTTGATATTGATGACCTAAGTCATTTTCAATTTCAGAGGTAATGCCCGGCCTTAATAATCCTATTGAGCTGTTCTTTTGTGAGGATTTTACACGTTCAATTTCAAATCGCAAAAATGTTCCAAACGTTGCGTATGTGATATAACCGCTGTATACCGTATCAGCTGCCGACTGGCTCCCTGTGGGTTGAATGGCTTCATCTATACCTTCATCAGTGAGTGATAGTTCGAATAAGTCATATTGAACCAGGCCTTCAATATCGTTGATGTGACCGCAGTTTAGACATTCGACTTTCATTTCAGGGTCCTGAAAGTAACGATCACTTTCAATAGAGTGGTACATTACTGAGGGTTTGTCATAATCAACACCGATGTGCCGAAGGGTTTTGGTACACTTAGGACAAATGAGTTTATCTTCTCTTACAAAATCACTTTCAGGCCCCATGTAAGCGCAGGAGAAATGGTGAATAATATTTTCAGTTTCTAAGTGGGCATCACCGGTTTCAGGATCAACTTCTTTATAATTTAAAAAGCCGCTGTAGCATTTGCCGCAAAGGTGCATTCTATCAATGAATTTGGCACTAAAAAAGCCCTCCTCCACTGCTTTGGTAATGGCTTTCATTTCTGCACCGGCATCTTTACTGTCTAAAGCAAGATTAATTAATGGATACTTGTATCCTATTACCGAATGCCTGTCTTTTACAGGGAGTAAACTTTTTTCTCTGGTAAAAGAAAAGCGCAATAACTTAATTAAGTTTTTATCAATTTCGGGTGATGGTGTGAAGGGCTTGAGTTGTTTGCGTTTTACCTTTACCTTTTCGATAAAAGAATTGATAGAGTCGGTTTGAATGTTATTAATAACACCATCGCTCAATTGACCTATTTCGTCATCCTTTATTTCGATAATACTGAGAACGAAAATCGGGAGTAAATAAATACTCTCGATAAACGAAGAGCGAATCGTCTTCAATAATTCCAAGCATCCTTTTTTATCTGTGAAATCGAGTATAACCGCATCATAGAGCGGAGCTTTTTTCATATCAAAAGCCGAAAAGTCACTTACGAGAACAATCTCTTTATCATAGTCGCTTTCAATATGCTTGATTGCTGCTTTGCCTTCATTAGGTTTATTCATGACTAAAAGTATTTAGGCTTGGAAACCATTACGTTAATTTTGTAGTAGTTGAACCATTTAGAAGCTTCTTCTACATTAATGGGAACCACTACAGCTCTTACTCTTTGCTCCACTTTACTTCCTTTGCGGTAAAGACGATCGGGCATTGAAGCCGTTTTGATGTAGGTTTTATCTATTATACCTACGCTGTTACTGCCATCGGGAAATTTAATATCTACTTTATCTCCGGGGCTTATGTACTTCAAGTCTTTTTGCCTAAAGTAAGATAAAATGTGCAACCCTTGAAATTCAACTATATCCATTACGAGTGTAGATTTGTATCTTACTTCATCGCTTCGGGCATAAATTTGCGACACCATACCGTTTTTTGGTGATAGGTAAGTATATTGATCGGGACGTACACGACCGCGACCATCAGAGAAACCCGTTGCCG
>PXEK01000358.1 GCA_003564735.1 Cryomorphaceae bacterium | reverse complement strand
GAAAAAGATTTTCACTCGAAGCTTTCTCAATTCAACTTTGGCGGAAAAAAAATCACGAATTTCGAAATGGAAACTTCAGCACTTTACGGGCTGGGGCAGGCGTTAGGACATGAAACACTTTCTGTATGTGCCATTATTGCGAACAGGGCTTCTCATGAGTTTTTGAGTGATTATAAGCCGGTGGTGGACGAGATGATTGTAGATACTTTACGTAAGTTAACAGCCTAATTGTGAATAAACTTTACAAGGGTGTTCAATAATCGTAAGTTAACCGAGTAGTTTTGCGCAAACATTCATTTTGTGCAAAGTAAAACCAGTTTAATTGCCCTATGCAGCCTGTTGGATGACCCCGACGAGTCGGTTTACCATCGTGTTAAACACGAACTGATTCATAGTGAACTCAACAATGTTGAGGTTAAGCTCAAGGATTTACGATATGATGAGTCATTAAGCCGAAGAGCAGTAAAACGTATTGATGAAGTCATTGATTGCATCTATTTTAAAACGTTGAGTGAAACGATTCAATGTAAAGCTGAGGCTAACGAACTCGGATTACAAGAGGGACTGTCATGGTTCATTAAATTTAGGTATAAAGATTACTCAACAGAAGTACTTGACCGGGAAATTCGTGACTACGCGGCTCCTATTTGGCTGGAGGTAAGTGAAAAGTTTACGGGATTGGAAAAAGTGAATATGATTAACTCGTTTCTTTTTCACCGCGGTAAAATTGCGATAAAAAAGTTAGACGCTTGCCTGCCCGGAAGTTTTTTCGTTAACGATTTATTGATTAACGGTAAAGCTAATGAGCTTTCAATCACAGCATTGTATTTATTAATATGTCAATATTTAGAATTGCCTGTAGATTGTGTGAAGGTAAAATCCAAATACTTTATAGGTTATCGTAATTTACCTGCGTTAGCGAAATCACCGGGGTTTGGTGAATTTATGTTTTACATCAACCCCGGGAATAACGGGCTTATTTTAGGAGGTGACGAGGTGGAGTGGCACTTTGATCACAAAGGCTATGAAATTTCACCTGTGAGTGATTACTCACCATTTATCGCATCGCTGTTTAGAGAATTGGCACTGAGTTATGAACGCTCGAATAATCATGTGAAGAAGAGCCAATGTGAGGAGTTGGCCTCTATTTTAGGATAACTCTTGCTTTTTCAAGGCAGATATTTAGAGTTAGCGAATAATTCTGCCCAATGTTTGGAATATCAACTTAATATCTACCCAAAAATTGCGCTCGTCAATATATTTCAGGGCGAGTTTAAGCTTTTGCGGTAGAATTTCCCGTGTATATGCCTTTTCGGGGTCTTCACTCTGAGCCAATATTTCACTTTCATCTACGAATTGAAGTGATGCATAATCGGTAAGACCCGGTTTTACATTAAGTACTCGTTTTTGTTCGTCAGTATATTGATTGACGTATTTTGGAACCTCGGGTCGCGGCCCCACCACGCTCATTTCGCCTTTTATGATGTTAATGAGCTGCGGAATTTCATCAAGTTTATACTTTCTGAGGAAATAGCCCACTCTTGTAACGCGGGGATCTCTGTGCCCTACGGTGATTTGCACCTTATCAGAGTTGGGTCGCATAGTTCTGAACTTGAAAAGATTAAAAGGCTTGTGGTTTTTACCAACGCGTGTTTGCTTATAAAAAACCCCACCTTTTGAATCGAGTACAATGAGCACAGAAACCACTGCAAAAAGGGGAAACAGTAAAAGAAGTACCGCTAAGGAGGAAATTACATCAAACAGTCGCTTCAGCATGTTTTTTATTTACAACTTGATTGTAGGCATGCACTACGGCGTTTACAATGGTGTGAACTTGGTCATTGGTGAGGTCGTAGTAGATTGGCAGTGAAATCTCGTTTTTATACAATTCAAAGGCATTGGGAAAAGTGTCGATATTATACCCCGAATGCTTATAATAGGAGAGTATGGGTAAAGGCTGATAATGAACATTTACTGCCACGTCCTGCTCATAAATTTCAGTTATCATGTCATTACGGTGAGCTCCTTCAATATCCTTAATTCTGAGTAAATACAAATGAGCGTTTCCCTTTTTTGAATCATTTTCGAGTTCAGGTAAAAGAGCCCAGTCATATTCGCTCAACAATTGATTATACATGTTGTATATTGCTCGTCTGCGCTTTAGGGTATCATTTTCGTAGCGGCGCAATTCCACCAGTCCGATAGAAGCCAAAACATCGGTCATATTATACTTGTATCCCGGCTCAATAACATCATAACGCCAACCGCCTTTTTGTACTTTCGCTAAAGCATCTTTTGTTTGGCCGTGTAGTGACTTGGCACTTAATTGAGTGTATATTTCATCGTGGTCAAAACCTTCAGGTAAATTAAGTGTAAGAGCACCCCCCTCTGCCGTGGTAAGGTTTTTAACGGCATGGAATGAGAATATGGCGGCATCAGTATGAGCCGCTGCTTTTTTTCCTTTATATTCAGAACCTATACTGTGTGCCGCATCAGCAAGTACCATGATTCTTCCCAACTGTTTTTGCAAAGAGTTGCCGGGGTTGAACTTTTTAATTATCGACTTTTTTCGTGTAATGGCGTTAATTTCGTCATAGTCGCAGGGCAATCCTCCGATATCTACAGGTACAATTACCTTGGTACGTTCTGTAATCAGTTCTTCAATTTTAGAAACGTCAATATTGAAATCATCGCCCGCGTCACACATTACCGGAGTTGCTCCACTATGCACCACCGCATTTGCGGTAGCGGTGTAAGTGTATGCCGGAATGATGACTTCATCCCCCGGCCCAATACCATACCAAGCAAGAGCCAATTCTATCCCCGCTGTGCCGGAATTTAGGCAAATGGTTTTTTTCGTTTGCGAGTATGCCGTAATTTCCCGTTCAAAAAGTTTTGTTTTCGGCCCGGTGGTAATCCACCCTGAACGGAGAGTGTCAACAACTTCATCGATAATATTTTGATCAATTCGTGGGGGAGAAAATGGTATCATGTAAACGGCTTTGATGTAATTGTCTTTGAATTTATTGCTAACCTTAACGCAAAATTAATGCAAGTGTTGTCAATCAGCATAGGTAAAATAAAGGAATACATTGAATAATGAGTAAAAAATGATTCCGTCCTGGCGTTCTAGAATAGATTCGGTCATTGCGTTCATAAGTATATTCATGATGAAGAGAACGTACAAAATATTTGTGTGGCGCTTACGGAATTTTAAAGGAACGAAAAAAGCTCCCAGTAAACAAAGTAATCCCAGCGTTCCTGTAGATAAAGTGGTTTGTAAGAATTGATTGTGAGGGTTGAGTTCTTTTTTTAGGGCGTAGTGAAACTCTTCTGATTCCCACTTTTCCATCAGTACTTTTTTTACGTCTCCCGTACCATAACCCAAAAAAGGTTTTTCTTTAATTAAATCAAGAGAATACTGCCATAGTAGTAATCTTGAACCTGAGCTGGATTGCGTTTTAGTTTCAGTGAGTTCAGTTTTTACTGATTTGAAACGGTCTACTTGCGTAGTACTAAAATAAATGAAAACACCGGAAAATAAGATTACCAAACCAAAAGCTAAAGCCGGGTTTTTATATCGTATTTTAGGGAATGCCAAATAAATGGCCCCAAAGGCGATAAGAAAACTCATCACAATAATACCCATTCGTGATGAAAGCTGATACACCGTAATAATCAAAAACGCGAGGAGTGCATAATCTAGGATGCGAATTTTATTGCGGTAATGAATAATAAAAACAATCAAAATGGAAATGGCAAAATTTACGTACAGCGCAAAGTACCCTACATGATGGTAGTAGGATAAACCCGCATAGTAGAATGAGTAGATGTTTTCAGTTCGTAAATACATAAGCCCCGCATAAATGAAACTAATTACAGAAGCTCCCACAACACCGTAAACAAAGGTTTTGAGTAATTCAAGCAATGTATATTTGTTGATAATGTTGCATGTTAGTATTACCCATGGAATGAGCAGTAAACTCAACTTGGATTCAAGGTCATTCAAAGCTGTCGCCGTGTCATTGGAATGGATCAAGCTAACGAGATGTGCAAAAAAGTACAAACTGAACAACCAAATGAATAATGCTCTTTTTTTGTAATAATGCACTCTTGTTGACCACGAATAGGTAATGAGGTTTAACACGGAAAATAAAAGCAAAGCCCAAACCAACGGCTTTTGCTCAAAGGGAATAAGGAATACAACCAAGTGTGCAGCGTAAAGATTTAAACGTTTTAAAGATAAAGAAGAATTAGACAATATAGGCTTCAAAATATTTTTAGCGTTAAAGGCAGATATTTTAATATGACAAAGGTACAATTACCCAATGTTATCTGAAAGGGAAAATAGTGTAGCGATAAAGAGTGATAATTTTGTTTTGTACCTTCGGTGGTGTCGGGAATTGGAAATTAAGATATAAAGAAATTAAAAACGTTCAATCTGTTCATAGCCGTCTTTAATGGCGGTTCTGAAAAAACTAACTAATGAATTCTCATTTTTGGAAATCCTATTTTCCTGTTGTTTTTATTGTTGTAAAATGGATTCGTAAAAATGTTTAAGTTTATCGGCTTCTGCTTCCCAGGAGTACTTTAACCTATTCTTCAAACATGTATTGGCCATTTCATTATACATTTTCTTGTTTTGGATAAGTGAGAGTGCAGCCTCACCAATAGCTTTTGCAGACTTTGGTTTAACAGCGATGGCGCAACCCTCAAAATAAGGGGCCCAGTATTTGAAGTTACTTATAACCAGAGGTAAACCCATGGCCATATATTCGAACCCTTTAGTAGGTAAACTGTTCAAGTAATTCTCCTCGGGATGAAGAACAGACAAACCGATCTCGGATTCGGCGAGGTGCGCAACTACCTTGTCATGGGGTTGAAAACCAACATACTCAACTCTTTGCCATTGGGGAAGCATTTTACATTGTACTTCGAAGGCTTCAGAATTAAACTTTCCAACGAGTAGAAGTGAGTATTCTTTGGGTAAGTAATCCAAAGCTTTAATACAATCTGCTATACCTCTTTCTTTAGATAAGCTACCTACATAAACAAGTTGTTTTTTCTTTATTACCTGTTCAGGGTTGAAACGGATAAAACTCTTTAAAATAGGCAGGTTTTTTATGGTTATTGAGCGTTTACAGGTAAATGATTCTGTTATTTCATCAATTACAGAGATAACGCCGGCAAAGCCCGATACAGTTTGCTTTTCATATTTGTTGTAGAGTTTTGAAAAAACCTTTCTTACCGGAAGTGGTCCAAGCCACTTTTTGTAAAGTATTTGTTTTGAAACGTCTTCATGACTGTCATAAATGACTTTTTTGCCTGCGGTTTTAAGTCTTTTGCCCAGTGGTAATAGCTCCGGATCATGAAATTGGTAAATGTCGGCGTCAACCTCCATCGCTTTGTTGAATAAAGGAGTTTGACATTTGACAATACGCTGTAACCTCCCCTGATAGTTTACTTTTAAGGAAATTCGCTTTACGCCTTTTTTTATGTCGGTAAAGTTTTGATCTCCACAGGCAATGAGGGTGACATCAAATCCTTTTTCGGCAAGGCTTACGCATTGTTTCGTGAAAATTCTAATATCCTCAAGGGCGTGAACGGAAGTAAGGTGACATACTTTCATGGTTTGTAGTATTTAAAGTGTAAACGAGGTGTTAAACTCTCTTTGTGCTGAAGAAAATTGGCTATGCAGATGAATTCGTCGAAATTTAAAATATTATGGTCTTTTTTCATTTGAGCTAAGTGCCGCAGAGTTCAGGTGAATAAAGGACTTCATTTTTTTGAATACAAAAGTTACAATACATGGCTTCTTCATGGTTAATATTAAAATCAGGTTTTTCACCAATTCAAAGTGTGACTCGGCAATGTTTTTCATATTTGGGTAGGCTTGTTTTTTTGGGGGTAGAAAAAGCAAATAATCAAAATTATAATAAACCCGTGCGTCAAAAGACTGGTGAAAAATGCGCCGTCCACAAATGATTTAGAACCCACCAAAGCGAGTGAAGCCAGAATCAAGTAGTCTTTTTTCCTGATGAGGGAGTCTAAAAGTTTTAGTAAAATCACTAATAGTGAGCTCCAAATAAATATGCCGGCCACCCCAAAATTCATGAAGGCGTCGGTAACTATTCCGTTATTTGAAGACATATCAGGTTTGTTGTAATAAACTTCTGAAATTAGAAATGCCGGTTCTGTATCAAAAGGATAGTCTGTAATAAATCGTAAAAAGCTGTTGGATAAATATATGGGGTTGTTTTGGAAGAAATCAAAATAGTGAAATGAAATTTGTGCCGGAAGAAATAGACTTCGCCTAACCAATAGTGATAATAGCACTGAATGGTCAACGAATAGGTAAAGCATAAGGCCAATGGTTATTGCACCCGAAATTGACAGCATAAGCAGAAGAAAGTATTTGCCGGACTTGAGAAAGAAATAGGAAGCAAACAGCACCGGAATAGTGAATAAAAATGTTTTATGGCCTGTGATAGAGAAGAATAAAAATAGAATTATTGAAAAAATAATTGATATATAATTGATGCCGGGTTTAATCTTGGCATAAGAAAAAAGCAGTATAAAGGGTAGCAGGACTTTGCCGGTCCAATTGGTAAGATAGTTTAGAATTGGTGTATTTCTGAGGGAGTTTTGCTCGCGTATTTCATAAACGGAAAACAAATCAAAGTTTAGAACCCACCCGAAACTTATTACAAGTAGACCCAAAACGAATGCTCCCCAAAGTCCTGAAAAGCTAAAAAGCCGGAATGAGTTTAATTCAATCGGGGGTAATATGGTTTTAAAGGTGAAATTCAAACGACTTATCCCTGCTGAAAGTACCCAAAACAACGAAAAAAGGAAAAACCAAAGAAATTCGCCGTTAGTCATGGCAAAATACGTACTAAACGGTACATACATAAGCACCCAAATAAATTGAATTACGACAGCAGATGCTAAGTCGTTTTTTTTTGGAAGTAAAAAAAAGGTAGCGAGTAAGCCTAGCCAAGAGAGTACATAGTTCAACATAGAAAAATCAATTCCAAAACCTTCTCGTTTTAGTTCGGTATCCATGTATAAATAAAAGGACGCATCAAGTGAGATTCGAAGCAATAGCATTGCCGCGAACAAGTAGAAAATACCTGAAAACTTCCAATTGATCATGAGTGCCGGTCTCTGTAGAGTTGAATTACCATCGATTCAAAGTTGTATTATTTTTGATTATCTACCCTAATCATGAAGTACAAGGAAATTATAAAAATAAGAGCTATAAGAGCTCCAATCGAAGCATATAGTGCAAAGCCTAGGGGGCTTACTCCGGCGAAACGATAGTTGACTTGCAAAACGGAAGGCTTTATTGTTTTTATGAATCGATTAAAGGGGTTGAATAAGTAATCAGTTTCAGACCTGTAAAGCTCGGAATAACCGTTTTTTAAATCTTCCAATTCTTGAAGGAATAATTCAATCTCTTCCAGTGTGCTTTTGTTCTCGTAAAATTCCAGCTTATTGTGAAGTAATTCGTTTTGAAGTTCAATATGGTTTTGATTGCGAATCCCGTTTAAATCAATAATTATATTTTTGTTTCGTAATTCAGGATAATCTTTAATATTGAGCTCCTCTATGCCTTCAAGTAACGAGTCGGTTATAAGCATGCGGTTTTCCAAGTCTTTGACATTATGCATCACTTTGTACCTCTCCTCTTTGAGTTTATTCTCAAAAAAGCTAATCATAATGGGTTGATACATCGCGTTCAAGTGTCGAAGCGTATTGGTGATATGTGCATCTAATATCTCATCACCTTTTTTCATGGGTGATGTGAATTTAACATGTAATCCCTTCCGACCCGAGTAATTGGATAATGAGTGGCTCAAATACCCCTTAAACTTGTTAGTTGAGGTATTTTTGAGCTCAAATTGTGCTAAGGTATTATTGATTACATCTTCATGATAAATGATATCTGAGTAGTCAGCTATGTTAACACTCTCTAATGTATATATGCCATACCGGGTGGCGACATTTTTGTTCTCGGGGGAAATAATCAAATTTGTTTCGGCTCTGAAAGTCGAAGAATCTTTAAAATGCTTGTAAAAGTAGGCTCCCACGGCGACTATAATACAAACAGATAGAATTAGTTTCCACATTTGGAGTAACTTGTTTACAAGTTCTCGAACGGTTATGGTATCTTGTTGAGTCATTAAAAGGTTTTTTCAAAAATGCGTACTTTTCCGATTTAATAGAAGTCCTTATATTAAGGGCTGTGTAATGTTGAAAAGGTTAGAAAAAATATCAATTTATTTTTGAACCGCTAAACCTGTATCCCGCTATCAGTTCTATGGTGTAAATCAATGAGTTTGAAATCACCAAAAGCCACAGATACGTTTCAATGTTGACATCAAAGAAATACAAAAACCCCAATAATGAGAGGTTGAGTAAAAGTCGAAATACTTGCACAACGGCCATATATCGGGTGGCACCAACAACCAGTGCGCTCTTGTCAATTGGAGTAATCACAAAGCTTAAAAATGTAAAAACACTTAGGATTTGACTGTATTTACCCGCTATTTCCCACTGCTCACCAAAGAAAAACGAGAACAATGAGGGAGCAAAAAAAATGAAAACCAAAAACGGTACAATTCCCAG
>PXEK01000225.1 GCA_003564735.1 Cryomorphaceae bacterium | reverse complement strand
ATTGCTTATCGGCAAGCGTACAAATGAGTTTATACCCTTTAATTGAAGCCGCTATGGCCAATCCAAGGCCGGTATTACCCGATGTGCATTCTATAATGGTTCCGCCCGGTTTTATTTTTCCCTCTTTTTCTGCGTCCTCTATCATTTTTAGCGCCATACGGTCTTTCACCGAGTGCCCGGGATTAAAATACTCCACCTTCGCGTAAACCGTTCCGGGAATATCCTCGGCAATTTTGTTCATCTTAATCATCGGGGTGTTCCCGATAGCTCCTAAAATATTGTCGTAAACTCGTTTATCTTTCATTTCGTTTATTTTGATCAGAACCGCCCACCGTCGATTCTTTCATCCGTGAATCTATTCGCAAAGGTAGGCATTAGCGTCAACCCGGCGAGGGTGTTGTTAAACGTGAATTATGAATTAGTTTAGCGCTGTGAGGGTGCAAACCTAAATTTTGGCAAGAGTTTTGGCAAAATGAATGCCGCACCCTTGCGGTTAAACCGGAAACGCAATGAAGTCGTTGATTTTGAAGCAGCTTACATTTTAAAAAGATTTCCTGATGCTTTAAGGGGGCTAAAAGAAGAAACGGGATTTGTACTCTGTAAAAAAAAGGTTTTAATTTGCAGTACATCACGATATTTGAGAAGCTGTGCCGAACAATAGAAATACGGCACAGTTTAAAATTCATAGTCTAAAAATACTCAGGTGCGATTTATCTTAGCTTTTATATTATTCGTTTTACCATCACCCTTGCTTATCGCACAGCATAGGGTAAAGCTTCCCTACAACAAGGAGGTTCATGAGAAAGTAACCTACCGGAGTAAGACCGATAACGTACTTCACGGTACCTACGAATTCAAATACCGCAATAAAACTCAGTTGAGGGGAAGGTACGTGAACGGTAGAAAAACAGGCACGTGGAGAGCATTTCGCAAATCAAGAGACCCCTTTTTAGCTGCAGACTATGAAAATGATATGCTGCACGGGCCGGTTCGGTTTTTTTCGGTCTCAGGTGATGTAGCTGCCGAGGGTACGTTTTATAAAAATATCCCGCGCGGAACGTGGTACTCATATTTTGATGACGGCACCAAGCGCAGGCAAATCCATTTTGATGATGCGGGCTACCCCGTGCAAATCATCGACTATTTTTGGTCCGGTGAAATTGCCACGAACTTGGAGCTATCTATCGTGAATAACGACACAATAAGGGAGTTTACCGAATATTATAAAAACACCAAAATTGCCGGCTATACCAAAACCGTTAACGGCAAACGACAAGGCAGGCAAATTACTTATCATCCTTCCGGAGCTGTTAGCGAGGAGCATTATTACCGCAACGATTCGTTAGTAAGAGCGGGCGAGGTGCGCACCGCTGTCGGTAAGCCGCTTGAGGCTTCTGATATTGTTGAGGGAACCGGCAGCCTCACACAACATTATGAGTACGGCGGATTATATGCTCGTATGAGATACAAAAACGGAGTTTTGCATGATTCGATAAAAAAGTATCAATCCGGTAAAGTGAGGCTGTCAGGGAAATATGAAAACGGCATTCCCGTGGGCAGGAGAGAGATTTATAACAAAAACTTCAACTTAAAGTATGCCTACGATTTTAAAGGCGATACCACTTTCTATCAAATCAAGATTTTTAGCAGTCTGGAAAATAAAGAGGAAGGCACTGTGGTAAACGGTCGCAAAAATGGTACTGTGCATACTTATGACGGACTGGGAAAGTTGAGCAGAACTATGGATTATGAAAACGGTTTAAAGCACGGTGCGTACGTCGAAAATACCCCCGGAACCGAAGTGCCGCGGGTAATTGGCAGTTTTCGCTACGGGGTGAGAAACGGCAAGTGGCATTACTTTAACTCTTTTGGGCAGGTGACTTATCGCGAACTTTACGACAATAACCCGGAGTTAGTCACTGATTTGTATAAAGTACCCTCGGGATTTACCGCTTACGTGCCGCGTGGATTTGACCGGCGTGTGAATGAAACGTTTTTAGATGATATTCCCGTACACAATGATATTGCCTATTATATTCCCGATCAACACACCTTCGGCGCCAAACTCAACGATTTCGAATTTTTTTCTCAAGAGGCGCCGTTTGATATTGAATTGAGAGAGCGCGGTGACCGAATAACTCCCACGTTTAAATCGCCCCGCTTTCAAGGCAGGGAAACCGATTATATTTTACGTCACATGTTTCCGGCATCTATTGAGATGCCTACCTCCGGGGCGGTTCTATTGCGGTATGATGTTGATATTTTTGGCGTGGTTAGTAATGTTGAGGTGGTGCGGTCCATTCACCCGGAGTTGGATGATGCGGCAGTTCGGCTGCTTGAAGGTTACCCTATTTTAATTCCCGCACGCTTCAACGGGATCCCCGTTCCCGTAAAAGTATTAAAATCCATAAGTTACTGATTTGAGAGATGCAAAGCATATATTGGTAGCGCCTTTGAACTGGGGTTTGGGTCACGCCTCGCGCTGCGTTCCCGTTATTCGCTATTTGTTGGAAAAGGGAGTGCACGTTACGGTAGTGGCAGAGTGCCGCCCGGCGGCCATGCTCAAACAAGAGTTCCCGGGGTTGGACTTTGTGGAATTTCCGGGCTATGAAATTTCCTATCTCAAAGGCAATTCTATGTGGTTCAAAATGGCTTGGTCCATCCCCAAAATCATAAAGGGAGTGGCCGCAGAGCAAAATGCGCTGAATAAATTTTTGGAACAACATCGGGTTGACGGAATTATCAGTGATAATCGTTACGGGATGTATTCTTCAAAAGTGCCCGCTGTCATCATTACTCACCAGCTTAATCTGCAAATTCCCCGTATAGGAAAAACCGTGAGTCAGCAAATCCATAAATATATTCGGCGATTTGATGAATGTTGGATTCCCGATTACCCGCGAGAGCAAAATTTGGCCGGAGCACTCTCAAAAAGTGACGGTTTGCAGGTTAACACTAAATATATAGGTGCACTTAGTCGGTTCGCTCCCAATCCCGGTGCAGAGCCGGGCAGTGAAATAGATGTGCTGGCCGTGCTTTCCGGTCCGGAACCGCAACGAACGATTTTTGAAAACTTGGTTGTAACACAGTTATCCCGCAAGAATTTAAAGGTTGTGCTGGTTTCAGGTAAGCCCGATGAGCATTACAAAAAGAACGTAAACGGCATTGAAGTACATTCAAGCGTGAACTCCGGGGGATTGCAAAACCTGATGCAACGATCTAAAATGGTATTGTGTCGCTCGGGATATTCCTCAATTATGGATTTGGCCGTTTTGGGAAAGCGTGCAGTATTCGTACCCACACCCGGTCAACCCGAGCAGGAGTATTTGGCGACTTTACACCGTGAAAAACAGAGTTTTTTCAGTATGTCGCAGCGTGATTTCGATTGGGAAACATGCATGCGTCATTTATCGGATTATAAAGGGGTTGAATTGAAACAAACCGACTTATACAAGCAAGCTGTTAATCGCTTTTTAGAAAAGTGTTAGTAACGGCTATCGGCAAAGGATATTAGCAGCCCAAACCGCGGGCAGAATATCGTTTTTTGCCTTTGCCGTAAATCCCAATGAACTCACGTAGCCGCCCGCGGCTTTCAATACTTTATTACTTGCAAAATCAGCACTTTCATTGTAATCCAACTCAATTTGCTTCACTTGAATATTGCAATCTGTCCTGATGAACTCCGCTGCTTTAACCGATCTTTCCAACTCGCTCCACAGTCGAGTCCACATGTCATTAATTTTGGGAACGCTCTCTTTCAAGTAAAGCACCTGAGCGCCGTTTGCGGGGAAACGCACTACAACCGTGGTGACAAAAACCGTTTTAGTGCGGTAGTTATGGCTGTCGCATCCCACGTGAATTACCGCTAGAGGATGGGTACTTTTCACCTGCGTTAAAAAGGTCTTTATGTTAACTCCCGCTTTGGAATTCATGCGTTTAAACTGCATACCGTAATCAATAGGTTTCGCGTCTGTTTTGTTTTGAAAACGCGAAAAAATTTACTTTTCTCCACCCGTTTCATTACCGGTTCAACCGTTAAAAGTTTACGCCAACTATTTAGGTTTTACAACTTTTCCCGGGAGTCGGTGCTGTTAATAATAATTTGTAGCCGGTTATGATAACTTGCTAAACAGCGCATCTACGCCTTTGTCGATATTCTCACACACCTCACTTACCGATGCCTTCATCATATAACAAGGAGCCGTAATGATATTGTTTTTCTCATCTATCGTAATTTCATTTACCGCTTTCATTTCAGCTGTGGCACCCGTTTTTTCCACACCTTCACTTATTCCTTTAATATCGTAAGGAGATTCTTTTTCGGTAGTTCCCACCGTGAGTTTTGCTTTATGGTCAGAACCCTCCAACGCCTTTGCGATGGTGGTGGGAGCCATGCATAATCCCAAAATCGGTTTGTTGGCCGCAACAAAAGCGGTGATAAGATTTTTTACATCTTGACGGATAGGTCCGGCCGGTCCCTCAAATGCCCACTTGGTGTGGTTTTTTGCCGTACCGAAGCCTCCGGGAATGATCAAAGCGTCTAAGTTGTTTACATCGGCCTTTGTTACGTCTTGAACTTCGCCGCGAGCGATTCTTGCCGATTCAATTAAAATATTGCGTTTTTCGTTGAGTTCTTCGCCGTTGAGGTGATTGATGACGTGATGCTGGCCATCATCGGGGGCAAAGCAAACCGCCGTGCCGCCTCTTTTGTCCACCGCTAAAAGGGTGAAAACTGCTTCGTGAATTTCGGTGCCGTCAAAAACACCGCTACCTGAAAGTAATATACCTATGTTTTTTTTACTCATTATTGAAAAGTTTTATCTCGTTTGATTTTGAGTCGCTAAAATACCGGTTTTATTTGAGCCCTAGTATTAAAAAACAGTTAACAGAGTTTTATGCGAGTAAATACCACGCTGTTTTCCTCTTTATTCCTCCTCTTCTTTAGTATTTTATTTCGAAGGTTTTGTGGTTTTTCGGCTCGGTGTAGTTTACCTCAATCCCGGTAACTTCTGCTTTTTCCGGGCCGTTTTTACACCACTCGATGAGTTGTTCAATTTGGGATTCCTCCCCTTCGGCTTCGGCGTAAACACTGCCGTTGGTTCGGTTCTGAACAAAACCTTTAACACCTAATTTCAAAGCTTGCATTTTGGTGTTTTTTCGATAAAATACGCCTTGCACTTTACCCTTAATTTTTAAAATTACGCTAACCATAATATTTTTTATTTCGCAAATGTAGGGGGTTCCCCCGGTTTATTTATTTTAGGCTCACGGCAACATAATTTTGTGTGTATCGTAATGAGCATGGATGTATTTTTGCACAAAGTAAAACATTATAAAGTTAAAGATATGACACCATTGAGATCTTCAAATCCGGCTTTTACCTCTAAGGCTTTCGAACAAGGTATTTCGAGTTTCGCGGGCACCGATGCCGAAACCATGACGGTGAACGGAACGGTAAATAAAACGTTGATGATGGGTTTTCTTTTGGCCGCAAGTGCCTCATATGTGTGGACGAATCCCTCAACAACGTTGATGTGGGTAGGTATGATTGGCGGACTGATTGCCGCTATGGTTACTGTATTTAAACCTGACTTGGCACACATTACGGCTCCGCTTTATGCGTTGTTAAAGGGTATGGCGCTGGGAATGATTTCTCTTGTTTTTGAAAATGCCTACGGCGGCGAGGGCGGATTAGGCGGCAGCATCGTTTTTCAAGCCGTGACCTCCACTTTGGGTGTTTTGTTTGCCATGTTGTTTTTGTACCGCTCGGGTTTGATTAAAGTCACACAAAAGTTTAGAACGGGTTTACTGGCAGCTACGGGGGGTATTTTCTTCATGTACTTAATCAATATGGTTTTAAGTATTTTTGGTGCTTCTTTCCTGAGCCTTGAAAATACCTCGTTATTGATGATTGGACTCAATATTGCGATTGTAGCCGTGGCCGCACTCAACCTCATATTAGATTTTGATTTCATTGATAAAGGCGTGCAGTCGGGAGCTCCCAAAAAAATGGAATGGTTTGGTGCTTTTGGTCTCATCGTTACTCTGGTGTGGTTGTACTTAGAAATTCTGAAACTGTTGGCGCGTTTATCAGGTAGAGATTAAATCCTGAAAGGGATTTACATAAAATGCCCGCTTTTGAAAAAGAGCGGGCATTTTTATGTTATACTTCCTTGATTATATTGTGGTTATTGACGCGTTTATTAATCGGCAGGTTATATATATCATCAATAAATTAACTTTTGCTATAATTTCACCGCGTGGTTTTCACCTACTTTTGTAATCTTAAAATTGAGAGGAAATTATGCGTCGAAATTACATCTATGCCTTGATTGCGGTAATTACCGCAGCCGTAATGGCGTTGATTGGTATTCAGGTGTATTGGATCTCAAATTCTTTTGCCTTAAAACAAGAGGAGTTTATAAGGGATGTGAATGATGTTTTGGTGAGGGTTTCGGAAAAAGTGGAGCGGAATGAGGCCATCAATCAACTTAAATCTCACAAACAATTACGTACGTATTTCACCGGTGATGAGTCTGCCCCAAAACAAGTTGAGCCCGATGAAGATTGGGACTTTAGCGTTTTGAGAGAAATCACTCGCGAGGGGAATGATTTGGAAATTAAGTTCACGCAGGAACAAGACGGTAAAAAGTCAACGCGAATTATAAGGAAAACGGTTGAGGATTTTATTAATGCCGATGCAGATGATGACGATTTTGATATTCTCGAATTCAAATTTTTGCCCTCATTGAAGTCCAATCCCGTTCCGCGCGAACAGTCGGTAGAGGTGGATAGTGTTTTAGATGCGCGTATCAAAGGTAAAAAGGCGTTGGTAGGGGATATTGTGAAAAGTTTGACTGAGGTTGATTTTTATAACCCAATTGAAAAGCGGTTGAATATTTACGAGGTGGACTCCATTCTACAAACCGAGCTTAAAAAAAGAGGGATTGATACCGATTATAAGTTTGCGGTTTTTGATGCTAAGAACCGGGTGCGACTGTGTTTGCACGATAAGCTGGACACTTCACGAGTAATGAACAGTTCATACGCCACCATATTGTTTCCTAATGACATTGTGCAAAATGCGTATACATTACGTATGTATTTTCCGGGGAAGTCGGCCTTTATTCTCAAGTCGAATGCCTTGATGGTAAGTACCTCTTTGCTTATTGTTTTAGTGATTGTGTCCATATTTTATTACTCGGTGCGCACCATCATTGATCAAAAGCGCAACAGCATCATTAAGAATGACTTTGTTAACAATATGACACACGAGTTAAAGACTCCTATCAGTACAATATCGCTGGCATGTGAGGCGTTAAAAGAACCTGCAATCGGTGGTAATGTTGATAGTGTTGCACGCTACACGAAAATGATTAGCGATGAAAATAAAAGGTTGAGTCTTTTGGTTGAAGATGTTCTTCAAAGTGCTGTCTTTGAGAAGGGTAAATTCAAGTTGAATTTGGAATTGCTCAATGTTCATGAATTGGTTGAGAGTATCGTTGGTAAAATGATGATTCAGATAAATGAGCGTAAAGGGAGCATTTCTCTCGATTTACAAGCAAAAGAACCGATGGTTTACGTAGATAAGGTGCACTTGTCAAATGTAATTTACAACTTGATAGATAATGCTATTAAGTACTCTAAAGGGGCGCCCGAAATTTCAATAATATCAAGAGATGCAAACAAAAACCTAAGAATCACCGTACAAGACCGTGGAATAGGAATAGCCAGAGAAAACCAAAAACAGGTTTTTGAAAAGCTGTATAGGGTTCCCACAGGGAATCGACACGATGTGAAAGGATTTGGGTTAGGACTCAATTATGTGAAAATTGTAATGGAACGGCTCGGGGGAAAAATTACCCTTAAGAGCCAACTTGGAAAAGGAAGTAAGTTTAATTTATATATACCGAAAAATGGAAAGAAAACTCAAAGTGTTAGTAGCTGAAGATGACCCCAATTTGGGTTCTATTTTAGCAGAGTATTTAAAAGCAAAGCAATTCGATGTAACCTTGACCACAGATGGGCAACAAGGTTTTGACGCCTTCACGAAGGGCGATTTCGACATGTTATTGTTAGACGTGATGATGCCTGAAAAAGATGGTTTCACTATGGCGCGCGAAGTAAGAAAGTTAAATCGTGATGTACCTATCATCTTTTTAACGGCAAAAGCCATGAAAGAGGATGCTATTGAAGGATTCAAAATTGGGGCTGATGATTATGTCACTAAGCCTTTTAGTATGGAAGAACTCATGTTGCGTATGAATGCGATTTTGCGTCGTACCAATGAGCACAACATGATGAACAAAACTCAAAAGCAGTTTGACATTGGTAAATCGTATTTCGATTCACACGCTCAAATTCTCACCATAGCAGATGAGGATGTGAGACTCACGTCAAAGGAGAATCATTTGTTGAAGTTGCTTTGTTTGAACTTGAACAACATTCTTGAGCGCGAATACGCGCTCAAAGCCATTTGGGGTGACGACAGTTACTTCAACTCAAGAAGTATGGATGTGTACATCACAAAGTTGCGTAAGCACCTTAAACCCGATGACTCTCTTGAACTCATCAACGTTCACGGGAGAGGCTTCAAGCTGATTGAAATCGCCCAAAGAGATAAAGACGGGAACAGGAAATAAGTAGTTCACCTAGAAAAGCT
>PXEK01000270.1 GCA_003564735.1 Cryomorphaceae bacterium | reverse complement strand
TTTCTAAATTTGGTGAACCTATCGACAATGAAGATGAGATTGTTAAGGCCGCAAAGCAATACCCGGAACTCAATACGTTGCACATTCACCAAGGTTCGCAAAATAGGAATGTTGAAAAGCTATTACGTGGTATTGAACGGGTGATTGACTTAGCTCATGCGATGAATAAGGCGTTGGGAAAAAATCAAATCACCACACTCAATATAGGCGGTGGATTTGCCGTAAATTATTCCCAAGGTCAACCTTGGCGTATTGAGGAATTGTACAAACCTTTAGAGCGTTTGCTCGCCGAAAAAGGACGTGATTTCAAGATTATAACGGAGTTGGGGCGCTTTTATCATGCGCATTCCGGTTTTACGGCATCGCGTTGTGAGTACGTTATGCAGCGAGGCAATACGCAAGTAGCCGTGCTGCATGCGGGCGCCGATTTGTTTTTGAGAGAGTGTTACGTTCCCGAAGCGCGCGTGACCACTTTTCGTGTTTTTTCGCCGGCGTTTGACTTGAAAAACGGGAATGAGGTAACCACACATCTTGCCGGTCCTTTGTGTTTCGGAGGTGATTTTACGGCTCGAGACATTTCATTGCCCAAAATAGAGGACGGGGACTTCGTGGTTTTCAATGATTCGGGAGCCAACTCACTGGCCTTATGGAGTATGCACTGCAGCAGAGCAGCACCGGCCGTATTACTGTACGATAAGCATACCGGAAGAATAGAGCGCATTAAAGACAGGCAAAAAGATGAGGATGTGATGCGTTTTTGGCAATGAGGTTAAAACGCCTTGGAAATACCGATTAAAAATCTAAAATCGAAATAGTCTTCATCCGGGCCGGGTCTGTTTAGGAATAGAGGTAAATCAACCCTAATGGTGAGGGGCTTGAGGTCATTGAATTTACCAAACCGTTTGATTTCTAAATTCCCTCCAATTCCCGCATCTGCTCTAAAGTCGGCAAAGGCCAAATCTTCACCCGGCACATTGGCGTTGATGATTCCCGCATCGCCAAAAATATACGCTTCAATCCCGAAGAGCTCATCTAAAGAGGTAGTTCTGTTGAGGAATAGGGCGGTAAACGGAATCTCGGCATTTACAGAGGCTCCCGTGGTACCCGCGTATGTGGGAACAACTTCACCCGATGAGGTGACGTGAGGTGCAAAATAACCGTTGTACCCGCGCAAATTAAGGCCGCCGCCATAGTGGAAAGTATTCATGCTCCCGTCAAAATCACCGGCGAACGACCGATTGATGATTCCTTGAGAGCGCGTAAATGCGTCATCCATGTACTCCTCGGGGTTAGCGCCGGCGAGGAAGAGTCGTGATTCGGGCGCCCAATTCGAGCCTGTGCCGTACTGACCAAAGAGCCTGTAACGTAAGGGAAGCTTACCAAAGCGATGTTCGTGTTTACTTTCAAACACGATGTAAGAAAAATCATAATCAGATCCCAGTGAGCCGGAAACCAACTCCAAGTCAATCATACCGGCTCCTTGTGCATACTCGTAATTGTGGCTGATGCCCACATGAAACTTGTGATTGCGTTGGCCGATGCCCCATTCGGGAATGAATAGGTATTCCAGCGCGGCTTCGTTTGAGCGATACATGGTTCTGAAAAAGCCGTAGATTTCGGTTTTTCCGTTAGGCAGGAAATAGTCTAAGCCTGCCTGTCCGCTTTGCAAACCGTCCAAAAGCCTCATATCGGTTCTGAGTCTCAAACCCTTTGTTAAGTACGTATCGTAATCAAAAACAAAGTTGATACGGTCAAAGTCGTTGCGTATTTCCCTTGGCACCAAGTACTCCTGCTCCAATCCTGTGTTGTAAAAGGCGCGCAACGTGAAGTTGTGCAGTTGATTCATGTACGTACCGTTGATTACCGCACCGGCTTTAATGCCGTCAAAAGAGTTGTACCATAAATCGGGACGCCAATCTACAACGTACTCGGTAAATTGCGACTCGGGCTTAATGAGCGGATTAAAATTGTAGCTCACCGGTGTTCCCGAAATGTTGTTGAGGTAATTGACGTCGGGCAGTAGCGCATCAGGATCAATAATAAGCTTTTCATTTTCCGATGCTTTTACGGAATAAGAGTTTTCAACCGGTGAAATTTTTATGCGTCGCTCGCGGGACTTACTTTCAAAATCCTCTCTCGATTTTTTTCGCAGTAAGATTTGGTGAGGCATCGATACCCCTTTTTCTGATACTACGGTGTAAATAACGCTGTCGCCGGTGATTTTTGTAGTTTGTATTTTATAGTTAATGGGGTCAAAATCATGAAAACTCATGACTAAGCCCGCCTTTGTGGGACATGTTCTTTTTACGAAATTGTAAAGTCGTTTTACGTCGTTGCCTTTGGTGGAAACAAAACCTTTGATGCAATCGGGAGCGGTAGTTCGCAAGTACTCCACTTTTTTCACCGTAACGTAAAACCTGAAAGCATCTTCTTGATTTTGGTAGTACGTTCGCAGCATTTCGTGGTTGACCTCATTGCGGTCATAATCGCCGGACGTAAAAAGCCAAGCTTGGTGCAGAATAGAATCTGCCGTGGGGGTTGCTGAAAAGCTTGCCGATTGCTGCGCAAACAAACCGGTACATGAACTTAAAAGTACGAGTAAAAACAGTTTTTTCATGTGACAATACTATGCGCCGAAATTACAAAATTTTCGTAAGGTATTTGCGCTTACTTTTTTTGAAAATCGTATTTTAATATTTCTTCATACGGTGGGTAGCAAAAATGAGCATTCGGTATTTTCTTAAACCACGTGATTTGTCTTTTCGCGTAACGTCGCGTATTGCGTTTAATGAGCTCTATACACTCATTTTTAGTGGTTTTACCATCCAAGAAATCAAAAATTTCGCGATACCCCACCGTTTGTAAAGCTTTTTCATTTTTAAAATCTTGTAATGCTTGTACCTCATCGAATAAACCTTGCTGTACCATTTCGTCTACACGTTCTTCAATGCGTGTATGCAGCTCTTGTCTATCTCTGTTGAGTACGTAAATGTCATTTTTCCAAGGTCTTGATTTAGGTGTGTGATTCCGAAACTCCGAAAACGGCTTCCCTGTTGTTTCTATCACTTCTAAAGCGCGAATCAACCTAACCGGATTATGTAAATCTACCGTATTGTAGTACTCCGGATCTTTGGTTTTTAAAGTCTGTTTCAAGCCCTCTAAGCCTTTTTCGTCATAAATTTCACCTACCCTTTCGCTTGCTTCAGGCGTTACATCGGGAAAATCATCTAAACCAAAAAGCACAGCGTTGAGGTAAAGCCCGGAACCGCCGGTCAAAATCACGGTATTGTACTTTTGAAAAAGGGAGTTGATGCGTTTTACGGCGAGTTTTTCGAACTCCCCTGCCGAAATAGGATTTTTGATGGAAACTTCATTTACGAAGTGATGAGGCACTCCGTCCATTTCTTCGAGTGTGGGTTTGGCCGTACCAATGGAAAGTTCGCGGTAAATTTGGCGGGAGTCGCAAGATACGATTTCTGTTTTGCCCCTTTGCGCTGCTCTAACCGTGAGGTCGGTTTTCCCCACTGCCGTGGGACCTGTTATGGTGAGCAGTGTTTTTCGCACGGTACGCGGGTTTACAAATCTTCGCCGTTAAAAGGTTCTGATCCAAACATATCAGTAGGTTCTTTACTCTCTTGATCGGGTGCTTCACCGTATGATAAGGTAATGCGCGGGTAGGTTTCGTCCTTCTCAATCGGATTGATTTCCTCAACCTCAACCAAAAAAGTCCACATTCTAAAGTAGTCGAAAATGTAAATGAACTTTTGCTTTTTTTGCACCATAACCTCACCTATGAGCGTATCTTTCATGCAGGTTGTATCTTTACCCGGTTCGGCGCCCATATCCATAAGGGGTATTTCTCGTTCTCGAGTCCAGTCTTCATTACTCAGGTAAAATGAGGCCGGCTCATTACTTTTAAACCCTACAGAGTCGATAATGGCGTGGTGTAAATCTTCTAAATTTTGACTTGTTTTTATTTCAATGTCTCTAAAAACGTCTTGTTTTTCCTTAGAGTCTAAAAGTACTCTTACTTTTACGGCTTTCTCCATAGTGTATTTATTTAAAATCAATGCAAAGGTACAATTACCGTTCGTCCGGCATTGAATAGAGGTGTTGTTTTTGGTCAGAACCGAGAAAAGGCCGGTGTGAATCAATTGCGTTCGCGTCTCACTTCACCGCTTCCCTCGCCGGAGGTGGAGATAGCGGGATTCCCAATGTAAAATATATTACCGTCGCCGTTAAAAACAGCGTCAACGGATTGGATTACGCGAATGTAGGAATTGCCAAAGTCATTCACATCAGAAGTGACTCGTTGTGTGGGCATTTCATAAGCCCTTACCGAGCCCGGACCGTTGTGATTTATTTCGTGGTTTTGCGCTTCACCTCTGTAAACTACCTCGCCTGAGCCGTTCATTACGGTGCGCAGCGTATTTACTTTAAGGAGTAAGTCGGCTTTGGCGTTACCGTTTATTGTCACGGTAAATGAAGGCGCGTCAATTAAGCTTGAAGTTTCTACTCTGCCCAAGTCAAATAAGGTGAGCGACTCCAGTGACTTTACTGATACGTTCACCACTATATCCTTATGTTCACTAAGGCACTCAAAGTCATTCACACCCACAATGAGTGTGCTGTCTTCAACTATAGTTTCTAAAACCTCCAAAACGTTTTCCTGCGCTTCCAATACCACTTCATTTTCGCTCAATGACGTATCTTGGTTGATGCGTACGCGCCCCGTAAGCGTTGTTTGTAACTTGTTGAATGCTCCCGGAGATCGATAATCGCGCTCTCTGTTGCCTTCACCTTTAACGCAATCCTCACTACACGCTGTAAAGAGCAATGATGCGACTAAAAGATATGGGAGTGAGCAGAATTTCATTTCTAATTGTTTTTTCGGGAGCTTTTATTCAGATGACTGTTGAGGGATAGTGCTGCTTGAATCAATTTTGAAAACTACTATTTGAACGCTTATTTGTTATTTTTGTTATTATCTTTGAGTAAATCAGGACGTCTTTTTTTCGTGTTTTCCAGTGCCTTTTCGTATCTCCAATCTTCAATACGCTTAAAGTTACCGCTCAATAAAACCTCCGGTACTTTGTGCCCTCTAAAATCAGCGGGACGTGTGTAAACCGGTGGAGCCAAAAGGTCGTCTTGAAAAGAATCGGTAAGTGCGCTGGTTTCGTTGTTGAGTACACCGGGAATTAACCGTATTACGGCATCGCAAAATATGGCTGCGGCAGGTTCGCCACCGCTGAGCACGTAATCACCTATCGATATTTCTTTTGTCACGTAAAGGTCGCGTATGCGCTGGTCTATACCTTTGTAATGGCCGCAAATAATTATAATGTTTTTACAGCCCGAATATCGGTTTACGGTTTTTTGGTTTAAGGTCTCGCCCTCGGGCGTCATGTAAATAACTTCGTCATATTTTTTTTTGGACAACAGGTCATCGAGTAAAGAGGCGAGTGGTTCGGGCTTGAGTACCATGCCGGCACCGCCTCCAAATTGATAATCGTCGGCTTGTTTGTGTTTGTCAGTAGCGTAATCGCGAGGGTTGTGGTAATTTATGGTAACGTGCCCGGCATCTAACGCTCGCTTCATAATGGAGTCTTGAAAGAAGCCTTGAACTAATCCCGGTAAAATGCTAACGATGTCTATATTCATGCTGCAAATTTACGATGAAACCCCGGTCCGGTGTTTGATTAAGCGGGTTGTGTTTTTCAGAATTTTGCAGAGGTTGGGAAAGGTTCTGACCAAAAAATAGCACACCATTTAAATACGTATTATGTTTTGAGGTGTTTAACGCGTGTTTTAATTTGTACTTTTGCGCGCTTACAAAATTCATGATTTATGGCGTTAAAATGCGGTATTGTTGGTTTGCCTAATGTGGGGAAGTCAACTCTTTTTAATTGTTTATCTAATGCTAAGGCACAATCGGCAAATTTTCCTTTTTGCACTATTGAGCCCAATGTGGGAACCATTAATGTGCCCGATGAGCGTTTGGAGAAGTTAGAGGAGTTGGTGAAGCCTGAGCGTGTGGTGCCTACAACGGTTGAAATTGTTGATATTGCCGGTTTGGTGAAGGGTGCTTCAAAGGGTGAAGGTTTGGGTAATAAGTTTTTGGGTAATATTCGCGAAACTGATGCTGTTTTACACGTATTGCGCTGTTTTGAAGATGATAATATTACGCATGTTGACGGTGATGTAAATCCGGTTCGAGATAAGGAGGTTATTGATACCGAGCTGCAATTAAAGGATTTAGAAACGGTAACCGGGGCGTTGGAAAAATCGAGGAAGAAAAGTAAATCGGGCGACAAAGAGGCGGTGCGAAGAACGGCTTTCTTGGAAAAAATTGCGGGGGTGCTGGAAGAGGGAAAAAACGCTCGATTGGTCGAGGCGGGAAATGATGATGAGGTACAAATTCTCAAAGAGCTTACTTTGCTCACTTCTAAGCCTGTGCTTTACGTTTGTAATGTTGATGAGGCTTCTGTAAAGTCGGGTAATAATCACACCAAGGCGGTGGAAGAGGCCGTAAAAAGCGAGGGTGCCGGAATTTTGATTTTGGGAGCGGCTATAGAGGCCGATATTACTGAGCTTGAGACGTATGAGGAACGGCAAATGTTTTTGGAGGAGTTGGGCTTGACCGAGCCGGGGGTGAATAAATTAATCAAAGAAGCGTATAAGTTGCTTGAGCTCAATACGTTTTTTACGGCAGGTGTAAAAGAGGTGAGGGCGTGGACATTCAAGAGGGGTTCAAAGGCCCCCCAAACGGCAGGGGTGATTCACACCGATTTTGAAAAGGGCTTTATTCGCGCTGAGGTGATTAAGTATGATGACTTTGTCGAGCTGGGATCAGAAAGTGCCTGTAGAGACGCCGGTAAGCTATCTGTTGAAGGTAAGGAATACGTGGTGCAAGACGGTGACGTGATGCATTTTAGGTTTAATGTGTAGGCTTTTCTTTGCTCTTCAATGCTTTTTCATAAACATCGATGTATTTGGGTAAAATACTTTTGATGTCGTGCGCTTTGGCTTGTTCTAGGGCGTTTTGCTTGAGGGTTTTGTGTAACTTATCAGACTCAAGAATGTGGATGGCTTTTTGAGTCATGCCGGCAACGTCACCCACCTCACAAGTGTACCCTGTTGTACCGTTCAAGTTTACTTCGGGCAAGCCTCCCGCATTGGAAGAAATCACCGGAGTTCCCGCCGCCATAGCTTCAAGAGCGGCCAGTCCAAAGCTTTCACTTTCAGAGGGGAGTAAGAATAAATCGCTCAGGCACAGTATTCTTTCTACTTCAGCGGTTTTACCCAAATAAATTACATCTCTGCCCAGCCCTAATTCTTTGGCTTTGTCTAAATCTTTACTTCGTTCGGGACCGTCGCCCACTAGTAATAGTTTAGAGGCAATTTTAGTACGAATACCGGCGAATACCTCAATCACATCTCGTGTGCGTTTTACCTCTCGAAAGTTGGAGATATGGGTGATGATTTTTTCTCCTTTTTGAGCGAAAGCCTCTTTTTCGCAATTTTCATGCTTTTGGTATAGGCTGTTATCTATAAAGTTGGGAATGACGGAAATTTCTTTTGTGCAGTTAAAGAATTGCAGTGTTTGTTCTCTTAGTTTTTTTGAAACTGCCGTGACGTAATCTGATTGTTCAATGCTGAATTTTACCGCTCGCTTGTAAGAGGGGTTCTTGCCCACCAAGGTAATATCCGTACCGTGTAATGTGGTAATCACGGGAATGGAAATACCCTCGCTTTTTAAAATTTGCTTTGCCATAAACGCCGCGTAAGCGTGAGGTATAGCGTAATGAACATGTAATAAGTCTAACTTTTCGCTAATGGCGGTTTCCACCATTTTAGTACTCAGTGCCAATTCGTAAGGTTGGTATTGAAAAAGAGGGTAATCATGAACATTCACCTCATGGTAGTAAATATTTCTTTCAAAAATGTTGAGCCTTACGGGCTGACTGTAGCTGATGAAGTGAACCTTACAACCTTTGGCTGCCAATGCGTTTCCCAACTCCGTGGCTACAACTCCGCTTCCCCCGAAAGTGGGATAACAAACAATTCCTACATTCATTTAGTAACGATATTGTTTTTTCATAATTGTGTTTTGACAAAGATACATTTAACCATGGCAAACTCAGTTGAGAATTTATAGCGTTTCGTTATTTTTAACCTGAATTATGTAAATCACCGTTGTAATTTTTCTCACGAGCCGGACACGGCTAATGGTTAGTTGTGTCATAGAGTACAAGCACCATTAATCACTTCATTGTTAAGGTTATTTTTAGCTTCTCAGTTCAATTTGAGGGATTTAATTCTTTGGGAAGTATTTGCGGGAGGTAACTTTGATTTCCATGATTGAAATAAACAATTGGGAGGGTAATTGTTTTAAAAGTTTCTTTGGTGCTTAAGTATGAGAGTAGTTAAAGTGTGACAACACAATAAAAAGCGAAAAAAATGCGTGAAAAAGCCGATTATTTAGTAAACTTGCGGATTATTTTGTTTGCTGTAAAACGCAAATTGCAGTAAGTATTAACTCAACCTCCCTATGATCAAAGTTACTTAGTTATTAATGAGTTAATGGTATTTTTTTAAGGAACCACGATATTTGCATGAATAAGAAGTATTTACTTGTTTTAATCTTATTGGCTTTTTGTGTAGATTTTTACGCACAAGGCAACTGGCAGTTAAACAACGGT
>PXEK01000130.1 GCA_003564735.1 Cryomorphaceae bacterium | reverse complement strand
CCGTTAGGGACAAAACACGGGTATAAAAAACCGGATGCACGCCCCACGCCGTGCCGTAGGTACGGAATTACATATTCGGTTAATTGTATTTACACGTTGTTTTGAATCAACGCTAAAGAAGCATTGATATAAATTTACAGGAGTGAACCTTCAAAGAGCTGCGTAAGCTTATTCAGTATTTTATTGCTTCGCAAAATTATCAACCAGCATATCAAAAAAGTTCTTTAGCGGCTTTTTCACCATCATGGCCGTGAAGGAATTCATATCGCCGTTAAATTCCAATTGAACCTCGGTTTGTTCGTCGTCACCGTCAAAAAGCAGGTCGAGGGTAAAATCGAAAGGGTTTTTACCCTCTGAGGCCAAAGTGATTTTATTGCTGTCTTCTGATTTGAGCTTCATGCCAATACCTGCCAAACCTTTTATTTTAAATGAACAACGATTTTCCTCTGACTGCCAATCTTCGATTTTATCCATAGGCATGAGCTTCTCCAAATTGTTTAAGTTGCGAAGAAAGTCGGCCACTTCGCTTTTGTTTTTCCCAATAGTTTTTTTCTCGCTTTTAATCGTCGTCATAACCTGTTTTTTGTTTTTAATAAAAGTAATTTTTACCCAATGGAATTGTTTAAATGGCGTGATGAGCAGAAGAGCAACTGATCCGGTAAAAATGTCGCATGTTTTTTGTTGAAACCTCTATCGTTAAAACATGAGCATATTCAGACTTAAATCGTCGAGATGTTTTTTTTACGATTTTTCATAGCTTATTTTCCCCATTCTGCCGGATTCTCGTTCCATTTTTCCAGCATCTTTAAATCTTTTTCTGCAATATAATTTTGGGCTACAGCCTGCTTCAAAAGGTTTTTGTAATCGCTCAGTGTGTAAAAAGGACATTGCGCATCGCGTAGCAGGTTTTTCTTAGAAACCTCAAAACCGTAGGTAAACACAGCTACCATTCCTTTAACTATGGCTCCCTCATTTTTTATGGCCTTGATGGCTTTGGCGCTACTGCTGCCGGTAGAGATGAGATCCTCAATTACAATTACCGACTGTCCTTTTTCTAAGACTCCTTCGATTTGCTTCCCCTTGCCGTGCCCTTTGGGTTCGGGTCGTACATAAACGAAGGGCAACCCCATTTCTTGAGCTATTAAAACACCTAGGGCTATACCTCCTGTGGCTACCCCGGCGATTACATCGGGTTTACCAAAATTAGCATCAATAGTGCGTACAAATTCTTGCCGTACCAAATTGCGTACTTTGGGGTAAGATAAAATTTTTCGGTTGTCGCAGTAAATGGGCGACTTCCAACCGGCGGCCCAAGTAAAAGGTTCGCCGGGTTTTAGCTCAACGGCTTTGATTTGAAGTAAAAATTGTGCTATTTTGAGCGCTGAATCATCCATCATATTCATAGAACAAATGTATAAAGTTTTTTTCAACCATATCCCGCTTATTTTTTGTCAAACCGGCGATGAGCCCTCTTCTCAGATGGCGATATTGAATGTAGAATTATCAGCATGTACCCCTGAAAATATATACCGCATCATTGGGGAAAGTCCGCATATTCAGGCATTGGTTTGCTGTGGTTTTGACCAAAAAAAGGCATTTCAAAATTTTAAAAATCAGTTTCATTTCATTGAGGCGGCAGGGGGTATTGTTTATAATGGTCAGAACCAATTACTGGCAATCAAAAGATTGGGCAAGTGGGATTTACCCAAGGGGAAAAGAGAAAAAGATGAGAGCATTGAGGAATGCGCCGTTAGGGAGGTGGCCGAAGAGTGCGGCATTAAACCACCTATAATTACAGGTCGTGCGAATGATACTTTTCACGTTTATGAGTATAAAAATAGTTTTGCGCTCAAGCAAACCTATTGGTTTACAATGAAGAGTGCCGGTGATTGCGAACTCACACCACAAACAGAAGAGGATATTACGGAGGTGAAATGGCTCAGTGCCGGCGAGATGGATATTTTTTACGAAAATACCTATGCATCCATCAAGGATTTACTCGAAAACCCGACTGTTTAGCATTAATTTGCTAAAATGATATATATTTGCTGAAAAGATATATATTGTAAAAACATGAAACTTGATTCCTGCCCTAAATGTAAAAGTGATCGTATTGTAAAGAGTGGTGTGGTGAATAACAGGCAGCGCTTCAAGTGTAAGGGTTGCAACTATCACTTTACTGTTTCCAAGGAAGGTAAAAGAGTAGACTCTTATTTTGTAGTTAAGGCGCTACAGCTTCACTTGGAGGGAGTTTCGGCCAGGGAAATAGAGCGTTTGCTGGGTGTAAGCCATGTTAGTGTCCTCAATTGGGTTAAGCTCTACGGAGTTAAAAGGCCCGAGAATTACGATTATCGACCTTCCTATAAAATTCTATCAAGAAATGAGCTGTCAAAATATTTGTCTAATCCCGAGAATACCGGAGGAAAAGGGCTTTTGCTCACCGAAGTAGGCGATAAGTTTATGGTAATTAAGTGGGATCGCTTCAGGGAAGACTTCATTTAATACACTTATGAATAAAGTATTAAGTAAGTTATATATAGGGGTTAGCAATAAACTATAGTGGTTTTTGCCGGTAACCTGATATAATTTCTCTTTGACCTCGAAAAATCAAAGAATTATATCATGATTTGGTCATCACCTTTTACGTTGCCACTTTTCTTAATTGTTGTTTTTACGTTTTGTTTACCGAAAACCGGCTTGACTCAAGAAGTCAAAGATTCTGTTCCTTCAAGTCTACTTCCGCCCGATATGTTCAAGAAAAAAGCGGGTGATGATATTGTCGATGAATATGTCCCGTTGGTTTTGAAATTAACCGAAGACGGTCAAAAGTATATTCGGTTTTTAACCTGGCATCAAGTGCAGGTCAATTCTCATAATTTTAATGATCCGGGAGCATCCTCCGGTGCAGATTTTATGTTGAGGCGTTCCAGAGCTCTAATGTATGCTCAAATATCGCCCAAGTTTCTTGTTCTCACTCATTTTGGTTTAAATAGCCTCACTCCTCAAAATATGAACGCCACAGGTGTGGAGAGTAATGCGCCCCAATTATTTATGCATGATGCTTATGGTGAATTTCATATTGCCGACTTCCTTCGCGCCGGATTGGGACTTCATTATCATAGGGGTTTGACACGAAAAAACAGTCAAAGTACACTTAATTTTATGACTTTAGATCAGTCTCGGCCTTTTGCCCACTGGCACTCTCTAGGTGTTACCGATCAGTTTGCAAGGCACTTGGGAGTTTATTTCACGGGAGATGTGGGCAGACTTGAATATCGGGTGTCTTTTAACAACCCTATTGTACCTGAAAATTCTCTTGGAGGCGGTATTCATTTCGGCAATGTGACATCTGATTTAAGTTACACGGGCTTAACACACGACCAAAGTGCCAATTACGTGATTGACGGTTACTTCAAATACGATTTACTGGATAAAGAAACCATGAATTTGCCCTACTATGTGGGTACTTATTTGGGTCAGAAAAAGATATTGTCAATAGGAACGGGTTTTTATTCTCATCCCGGCGGAATGTATAATGAAGTTACCGGTGAAAACGGCAACGTATTTCATTATGCTTCCGATTTGTTCTTTGACCACCCTGTTAAAGGCGGAGCGGTAAACATGTATGCATCATATCAAAATTTTAACTACGGTGAGGGCTATATGTCGCGCTGGGCAGGCACAGGCCACCATTATTACGCGCATGCGGGATATCTGTACCGAGCTCTCAATATTATGCCCTATGTCGGATACCAAATCGGTGATTTTGAGGGTCTAATTGAAACACCTCGTGCTTTTAATGCAGGTGTTAATTACTTCCTGAACGGGCATCACGCAAAGTTTACATTGGAATATCACCATATTGGTCAAAATATTTTGGAGGGTCCGGTTACAGCCGAAGGGGCACCCCTTGGCGTGAGTCAAATAAGATTTCAAATGCATGTATTTTTATAACAATTAATCTCAATAACTATGGAAAAAAACGAAGTGAAAAAAGACAATTCTCAATACTGGAGAAAGAACCTCCTTCTACTTGGCGGTTTGCTAACCCTTTGGTTTATATCTTCATATGTGTGCGGTATTTTGTTGGTAGATCAGTTAAATCAAGTGAAGATCGGAGGTGTAAAGCTCGGTTTTTGGTTCGCACAGCAGGGCTCAATCATCATCTTTTTGGGAATCATCATCTACTACGTGTACGCAATGAACAAATTAGATAAAAAATATGGTGTTGAGGAGGAATAAAAATCGTCCTGTTTTGCCGGGGTACATTACAAGGCCCTTGCTCCGGTTTTCACTACACTTTAAGTGGCTTTTAATCAACTAAGAAAGAGAAATTATGGAAATATTACATTGGACTTACTTAATCGTAGCGATTACATTTGCTGTTTATATAGGAATTGCCATTTGGTCGCGAGCTTCATCCACTAAAGACTTTTATGTGGCCGGCGGTGGTGTTGGAAAAATAGCGAACGGTATGGCCACTGCCGCCGATTGGATGTCAGCGGCTTCTTTTATATCCATGGCCGGGCTCATCGCTTTTATGGGTTATGACGGATCGGTTTATTTGATGGGATGGACAGGAGGTTATGTTTTACTCGCCCTGCTTTTAGCACCTTACTTGAGAAAATTTGGTCAATTTACTGTCCCCGATTTCGTGGGTGACAGGTATTACTCCAAAGTAGCCCGACTCGTTGCCGTGGTATGCGCCATCTTCGTTTCATTTACCTATGTGGCGGGACAAATGCGCGGGGTAGGTGTTGTCTTTTCTCGATTTTTGGAAATCAGTATCGATGCCGGGGTGGTCATAGGTATGATTATCGTGCTCTTTTATGCCGTGTTGGGTGGAATGAAGGGGATTACATACACTCAAGTAGCGCAATACTGCGTGTTGATGTTTGCTTTTATGGTCCCCGCATTTTTTACCTCTTTTCAACTTACGGGCAATCCAATTCCTCACTTTGGATTAGCCGGCGAGGTGGAGCCCGGTGTACCGCTGCTTGATAAACTGGACGGGCTTTTTACCGATTTGGGATTTAACGCATACACCGAGGGGTCGAAATCTACCATTGATATGCTTGCCATTACCGGCGCCTTGATGGTAGGAACAGCCGGACTGCCTCACGTTATTGTACGCTTTTTTACGGTACCAAAAGTTAGGGACGCAAGAAAGAGCGCCGGATGGGCCTTGTTTTTCATCGCCGTATTTTACACCACAGCCCCCGCAGTAAGTGCTTTTGGCATGTACAATATGATAACTACGGTAAATGAAGCTTCTACTGAAGAGCTGCCCGAGTGGGTGGAGAATTGGCAAAAAACCGACCTTATAATAATTGACGATAAAAACAAAGACGGTATTGTACAGTACAGCGCAAATGAGGAAGTAAATGAAATTTACGTAGATAAAGATATCATGGTATTGGCAGGCCCCGAAATGGCCAATTTACCCAACTGGGTTATCGGCCTGCTTGCTGCAGGCGGCTTAGCCGCAGCCCTTTCAACAGCAGCGGGTCTGCTTTTGGTGATTTCAACAGCCGTATCGCATGACTTACTCAAAAAAACATTAATGCCCGATATAAGTGATAAAAAGGAGTTGCGAATAGCTCGACTTTCAGCCGTTGGGGCGGTCATTTTTGCCGGTTATTTCGGTATAAATCCTCCCGGATTTGTGGCAGAGGTTGTGGCTTTTGCTTTTGGTTTGGCCGCAAGTACATTCTTTCCCGTTATCATATTCGGTATTTTTATGAAACGAATGAATAAAGAAGGAGCTATTGCCGGTATGATTGCCGGGCTCCTTTTCACTTCGGCCTACATTGTTTGGTACACCTTTTGGTTCCCGGAATATAACAGTGAAGAGTACTGGCTGTTTGGGATTTCTCCTCACGGCATTGGTACGGTAGGTATTTTTGTGAATGCAGCGGTATCTTTAGCCATTTATAAGTTCTATCCCGCTCCACCTGAATCTGTTCAAAATATGGTGGAAGACATTAGAGTACCGGGAAAATCATAACAGCAATCGTAGCCCCCAATTCATGAGAGCCGAATTCGGTTTTTGTGAATTCGGCGGCTATTTTTCATAATCGGGATAGAAGGGTTTAATTGTTTTTTTCAGAAACACTCTAAATACTTAACTTTACGCCCAAAAGAAAATCAACTTTGAATAAGTATAAAATAAATATTCTGTTTGTTTTGACTTCTTTGGCAGGGTTTGGTCTATTTGTTTATCCCTCCATTGAGTTTCTATCCGGATTTTTTGAGGTGTTCGCCTCTCGACCTTTGTGGCTATACCTTCACCTCATTTGGCTGCTGATGGTTGTAATGTTTTACTTTTTGCTGAAGATTAGCAATTACAAAAAAGCAGAAAATGGGTAATCCGGCTCTCCTCATACCTCTAATGTTGTATCCCGCCTTGATTTTTGGCGGAGCATTTTTTGTGGAGCGTTGGTCTCGAAAAAAAGAGCTTTTTAAAATTAATGGTTTTGCTTATGCTTTATCCTTAGGCATATATTGCACTGCTTGGACGTTTTATGGCAGTATAGGAGTAGCTTCAAAATACTCTTTAGAGTACACCGCTGTTTATTTGGGCCCGGTTTTAGCCATGCCTCTTTGGTGGATTTTGATGCGAAAAATTATTCGCATTTGTAAAACTCAAAATATAAATACGCTAAGTGATTTTTTGATGGCTCGTTACGGTAAAAGTATTCTGGTAGGTCGCTGGGTTTCTGTTTTGCTTTTAATAGGCGTTATTCCTTATATTTCGTTACAACTTAAGGCTATAAATGAATCTGTACGCATCATTACCGAGGGTGTGGAAACGGCTTCTCAAACAGAGCCTCCCGCCGGGTTAATGTTTTATGTTGTGTTGGGCTTAGCTCTATTTTTATTAGTTTTCACCGGTAGAGGCATTCGTGATAAAGGCCTTGAACACAACCGAGGGTTGGTTTACACTGTGGTTTTTGATTCGATTTTAAAGGTATTATCGTTACTGATTCTAGCTGCTACCGTGCTTTGGGTCTTTTATGAATCACCGTTAGATTTTACTGCTCAAGTTGCCGATTTACCTGCATTCCAAATCAATGAGCAAAATAATTACGGCGAGTGGCTTCTGATCCTCTTACTTTCTGCCGTTGCTTTTTTACTGTTACCACGCCAATTTGAAATGGCCGTGGCCGAAAATCAACGTGAAAAACACTTGAATACCGCCCTTTGGGTCGTTCCTCTTTACTTACTTATTATCAACCTTCCCGTCGCAGTGGTGGCGCTAGCGGGTAACCGCTTATTCGAGGGTATGAATGTATCGGGAGATAATTATGCTATTGCCTTACCCGCCTATTTCAAGATGGAATCCCTTTCAGGTTTGATGTTTACAGGTGGATTGGCTGCCGCTGCGGGAATGGTTACGGTTTCTACACATTCGCTGAGTAAAATGTTGAATAATAGTGTTGTTATGCCCTGGTTTCTCAATAAATCAAAGTCGTTGCAAAAGCATGAGAACACTCTTCAAGTGGTGCCTGTATTATTTCGTAAAATAAGCATCGTTATTATTCTTTTGTTGGCCTACCTCTATTATGAATGGGTTAGTAATCGTTACGCTCTTATTTACATTGGCTTTACCTCCTTTGTGGCAGTGGCTCAGTTGGCACCCGCTTTTATAGGCGGACTTTATTGGAAAAGCGCGAATAAAAGAGGAGCACTGGCAGGTATTTTTACAGGCATGGCCATTTGGTTATATTTTTATTCAGAACCCGTTATTCGGTATTTTTCAGAACCGACACTCCAATCAGTCGGTAACGTCGGTGACTTTGCGGGGGAGGTATCGGCACTTGTGTTCTTCCTGGCGACAGGAGCTAACGTCATCATATTTATGTTGGTTTCCCTCTTTTCAAAGTCCGATTCGGTTGAGCAAAATACGGCTGAATTATTCGTTGACATTTTTAAGTACAGTGACCGATACGAGTCAGTGATGGCCTGGAAAGGAACCGCTTATTTTAATGATATTGAAACCTTGCTGGTAAAAGTTTTGGGGGAAAGTCGGGCGCGAAAAGAGTTAAATGAATTTAAGCATCAACACCCTGATGTAATGCAGGATGATAGCAGCGCTCATGCTCCCATTGTAAACTTTGCAGAAAAGCAACTTACCGGTGCATTGGGTTCTTCATCGGCAAGAGTATTGATCAGGTCCGTTGTAAAAGAGGAAAAAATAGAATTACAAGATGTGATTCAAATATTAAGAGAGTCGAGCGAATTAATGCAATTGAATAAAGAGTTAGTGCGAAAATCAAAAGAGCTCAAACAAATGACGGCAGCTCTTAAACGTGTCAATTACAAACTCAAACAACAAGATGAATTGCGCGATGAGTTTTTAACCACTGTAACCCATGAGTTACGTACTCCATTGACGGGAATAAGTTCGTTGGTGCAAATATTGGCAGATAATGAAGACTTACCTCAAGACCTCAAAAAGCAATATATCGCGTCAATAGTAAAAGAAAGTGACAGAATGTCTCGCTTAATCAGTCAAGTGTTGGATTTGGAAAGTTTTGAGTCGGGAGTGTTGAAGGTAGTTTTTGATCATGTGCAAATCAAACAAATTTTAGAGCGGGTAATTACGGCGCAATCACAACAAATAAAAGAAGAAAATGTAAAAGTCCATCTGAATTTACACGAAAATATTCCCCAAGTACAAGGAGATGAGGACCGGCTGTTGCAGGTTTTTTTAAACTTGGTATCTAACGCGATAAAATTCAGTGATCCGCAGGCGGGTGAAGTGTGGATTACGGGTTATAAATTGAATCAAAGGGTGATAGTTAAAATCGCAGATAACGGCTCCGGCGTTGAACCGGAAAGGAGAGATGATATTTTTAAAAAATTT
>PXEK01000036.1 GCA_003564735.1 Cryomorphaceae bacterium | reverse complement strand
GCCGATCCACCCACTCGAGAAACCGAAATGCCTACATTAATGGCCGGACGTACACCGGAGTTAAAGAGGTTCGACTCCAAGAAGATTTGACCGTCTGTAATTGAAATCACGTTGGTGGGAATGTAAGCCGAAACGTCTCCCGCCTGTGTTTCAATAATGGGAAGAGCCGTAAGGGAACCTCCGCCTTTTACCTTTGATTTCAATGAATCGGGTAAGTCGTTCATTTCAGAGGCAATTTTATCATCTTCGATAATCTTGGCTGCTCTTTCGAGTAAGCGCGAGTGAAGATAAAATACGTCACCGGGGTAAGCTTCACGTCCCGGCGGGCGACGCAATAATAGAGAAAGCTCACGATAAGCTACCGCTTGTTTCGATAAGTCATCATACACGATAAGTGCGGGACGTCCCGAGTCACGGAAAAACTCACCGATTGCCGCTCCGGCAAACGGAGCATATACCTGCATGGGTGCAGGATCGGATGCGTTGGCCGCAACAACGGTGGTATATTTCATCGCACCCGCGTCTTCAAGCGTTTTTACGATTTGTGCAACCGTTGAGGCCTTTTGACCTATAGCCACATAAATACAATATACGGGATTGCCTGCCTCGTAAAATTCTTTTTGATTGATGATGGTATCAATGGCCACTGTAGTTTTCCCGGTTTGGCGGTCACCAATAATCAACTCTCGTTGGCCACGACCTACGGGAATCATAGAATCGATAGATTTGATTCCCGTTTGCATGGGCTCATCAACAGGTTGGCGGTAGATTACACCCGGAGCTTTTCTCTCCAATGGCATCTCCACCGTTTCACCTTCCAAATCACCTTTACCGTCAATGGGTTGACCTAAGGTGTTTACCACTCGACCAACAACGCCTTCACCTGTGGTGATAGAAGCAATTTGATTGGTTCTTTTAGCGGTAGCACCTTCTTTCAAGTAGCGCGAAGGTCCTAAAAGCACCGCACCAACGTTATCTTCTTCAAGGTTTAGGGCTATACCCTTAAGACCTTTACCAAAGTCGATCAGCTCCCCCGCTTCAATATTTGATAAACCGTAAATACGAGCAACGCCGTCACCCACTTCGAGTACGGTACCTACTTCTTCTAAGTCTGCCTCAGATTTAAAGCCTGAGAGTTGCTCTTTTAATATTGCCGAAACTTCAGCCGGATTTAATTCTGCCATTGTAAAAGTGATTTAACAATTATGGTCATACTGCCTAAGCAGCAATAGTTTTATTTAAAAATGCGTTTTTAATTTCTTCAAGTTGTGATTTCACCCCCGCGTCAAACTGGATAAAATCAGTACGTAAAATATAGCCGCCGATAATGGATGGGTCAATAACCTCTTCAAAAATGATATCGTTCCAGTCATCGGCTTTAATCACGGCCTTAATTTTACCCTTTGTTTCTTCGTCTAAGGCCACGGCGCTAATCAAGCGCATGCGTAAAATACGATTGTGTATTTCAAAACGTTCGCGAAAGTCCTTTGTGATTTCGTGTAAAAGTGAGGCCCTGCCGTTTTTGGAAAGCAAAATAGCAAATCTCAATGTGAGTTCATTTACTTTACCGTTTAAAATAGCCTCTAAAATCTCAGCTTTTTTCTCTGCCTTAATCACCCTGCTTTTCAACATAGTTCTGAAGTCGCCGGATTCTTTGATAATCCCCTCAATAGACTTTATATCTGAAGCCACTTCATCCAGAATTTTCTTTTCAGTTGCCAGCTCAACGAGCGATTGACTGTAACGCGATGCGGTTTTTGTTACTTTCATAACAGCTTAGTTCAAATTAATTTCACGCACGTATTTACTTACCAATTCCTTTTGTTTAGTGTCGTCTTTCAACTGCTCTTTCAAAATCTTTTCGGCAAGTTCTACAGATAGTGAAGCGATCTCTTCTTTCATTTGCGCAATGGCATTTTTTCTGTCGTTAGCGATAGCCGCTTTAGCTGAAGAAATGATTTTTTCGCTTTCTTTTTTCGCCGTTTCTTTAGCTTCAGAAACGATTTTATCTCGTGTATCGCGCGCGGCATTCAACAGCTCGTCGCGCTCTTTGCGTGCCTCGGCAAGTAAATCTTGATTTTTGGCTTCTAATTTTTTGATTTCCTCTTTTGCTTCTTCAGCGGCACTGAGAGCTTTATCGATGGCCTCTTCACGACCCTTTACGGCACCCAAAATAGGTTTCCAAGCAAATTTATTGAGTAAGAACAAAAGAATAAGAAACACCAAAGTGGTCCAAAAAATGAGTCCTATTTCCGGGGTAACTAAATTCATAGCTTTTTATTTAAATAGTAATAACGAATGTAAGTTTAAAAACCAAGCCTGCGGCCAATCGCCGGCAGGACTTGGTTTATTTTAATTGTTTACGCAACGAGCAATGAAACCACAACGGCGAAAAGGGCTACACCCTCAACAAGTGCCGCAGCGATAATCATAGCGGTTTGGATTTTACCTGCCATCTCGGGCTGGCGTGCGATAGCGTCCATAGCGTTACCACCTACACGACCGATACCTAAACCGGCACCGATTACGGCCAAACCTGCTCCAATTGCTGCAATTCCTGAAATAGTCATACTTACTTAATTTATAATGGTTACACAATTAAAATACAAAAATTAATGTTCTTCAGCTACCGCCCCGCCAATAAATAAAGCTGAGAGAAGAGTGAATATGTACGCTTGTAAAGCGGCCACCAATAATTCCAGTACATTCATAAACAAACCGAATGCAACGGATACCGGTGATATCCAAATCGTTTTAAAAATAAAAATGAGTGATATGAGCGACAAGATAATGATATGTCCTGCCGTAATGTTGGCAAACAAACGTATTAATAGAGCAACGGGCTTCACTATGAGTCCGACAAGTTCTACTATAATCATTATCGGCAAAACAAAAATTGGCACGCCGGGCATAGCGAAAATATGCTGCCAGTAGTGTTTGTTACCGTTGATATTAGTGATAACAAAGGTAAACGCCGCCAGTACAAGCGTTACTGAAATGTTTCCCGTTACGTTTGCTCCTCCGGGAAAAAACGGAACTAACCCTAAGAGGTTATTGATCCAAATAAAGAAAAAAGCGGTAAGCAAAAAGGGAATAAAACGCTCATATTGATGCTCACCTATTATGGGACGTGCAATATCGTCTCGAACAAAAACAACCAAGGGCTCTAAGAAAGAAGTGAGTCCGCGCGGCGCTTTCATTCCGTTTTTAGAATAGGATTGCCCCACTTTAATGAAAAGAAAAAGCAGCAAGGCCGAAGCCATTAGCATGGAAACCACATTTTTAGTCAAAGATAAATCGTACGGGCGATCATTCACAACTTCGCCGTCTTCATTATAAGTCACTCCGCCGTTCTCATCGGCGAAATAAATTTTATCATGGTACATGGTAAACTCAGCACCATTTTTTGTGACATTTGCTCTTCCATGATCAAACGCACTTGACATGAAAAACTCCAGATTACCGGCGTGATATAGAATGATGGGCAGCGGTATGGTAACCTCTTTCACTTCTCCCGTTTCATCTTCCACATCCCAAAGGTGCCATTCATGAGAATCCATCACGTGATGCATAATCATTGGGGTGGGGTCAAATGTTTCGTCATTGTCGGCTTCTTTTTCTGCGGCATTAAGCGTGGGCATCACAGAGAAAAGACTCAAGGATAAAAGTAATAAAGAGTTGATTAAACGCATGTTATATATGTAAAGCCGTTGTGTAATCGTTGTACTTTAAAATCGCTGCAAATGTACACTTTAAAAGGGTTAACAAAACGTTTACATCAATTTTTTTCGGTAAATTTCCCGGGCTGTCAGCGAGAAATTTATTTTAAGATATAATTAACTGATAGTTAATTTGTTTTTAGCAGCTCACACCCCCCCTATTTTTCAACGATTATTTTCCAGAGTGAAATGTAGTCGTCTTCATATTCTTTTTCGTAGCGGAATGTGGATTCCCGGTGGTAGTTTTGTTTCAGTTTTTTGATGTTCAGAACGCGATCATAATCCTTTTCCGAATCAAAATTAGACCGATAAAGTTTTCCCGTTTTACCGTTTTTTGATATGGCGTTATACTTCAAAATGGTATAATAATCTGAGGTGTGCTCCGAGTACATTTCGCCAAAATCTTGCGGTAGTGCTTCAGTAAAGGCATAGGCCTGAAATAAACGATGATAATAACTGTTGAAAGTAGGCCGGTGGTTTACGGTTCTGACCAAAAATAAAAGGATAAAAATACCCGTGGTTAAAAGGTGACTTGAACGAGCGGTTAAATATCGAAACGATAATAGCGCGTCAATCCCGAAACCGATTAGAACAGCAATGAATACGCTGAACCACAACAGGTTACGAATAAACATGGGAGAGCCCGAGGCGTAGAGAATCGAAACCGTGAAGAGTATTGAAAGTAGAAGGGTGATAGCTACGGTGCTTCTTCGTGCAACAATCAACCCCGGGCTCATAAGACAAATTCCCGCAATTTGCAGTGCAGGGAGGTCGTAAAAACCTTGCGTAAAAACACCTGAAATGTTGCCACCAATTTGCTTGAGTAATAACAGCGGCTCGGGTTTTTCTAACCCCGAATTTGAGGTGAAGGCGCTTAACCCGTTCAAAGTGAACAGTGGTAAATAGAGAACAAGTGTCAAAATAGCCGTAATACTTAACAGGTAAAACAACGGTAAGTAATGAGCTTTACGATTTACCGAAAACAAGGACGTGGCGGCACATACCAAAAACGGGATAAGGTAGGCGGGATGCGTGTAAAAACCCAAAACGGCGGTGGCAACGAATAGCAATTGTGCCCCACTTTTGCGTGAATTACCGGATAATGCATAAGCCGCTGTGAGATTGATGATGAAAAAGAACATCATGAGTCCGTAACCGCGGGCTAAAAAGTGGTATTTAGCAGTTAGGTAAAGACTCGAAAATATGATGAGCGACAAAAGTGCTACTCTTTCACGGGAGAGTTTAGCAGCCAAAATAAAAAAAGCGGGAAGGGTGAAAAAACCGATTGCCAACGACGGTAACCTGAGTTTCATGGGTGTTGACAGATAGGGTAGAGCATCTGTAAGGTTGGCAAGTACAGAGTAAAATATGTGGTTGTTGGGTTCATTGTACAGTGTGAGTGCCGCTATAATTCCACGCTCAACATAATTAATATAAGTAAAGGCTTCGTCATTGGTTATTGGGGTTATTGCGGCATTGTGAAGATTAATCGCCACATGAAGCACAATGACGGCTACCCCGATAATTTTGGTTGCGGGGTGTAAACTGTTTATTTGATGAGCAATGCCGTTTTTGATTTGCTGAAGCGAACTGTGTACAAAAGTTATGATGCTTTGCCCGCGCTTTAGTGTAAATATAAAGAGTAAGAGAAAGAAAACGGCATAAAAACCGGCAAGGTATTGAATTTTGACCGGACTTATAAAGCCGGTGAGTGCATCTTGATTTCCCTCCACGCGATTAAGGGCGTAATCGTAAATAGCATTAGCCCTGAGAGCGATCGTAAAACACGCTCCCGAAAGTACCACTTGTATGATTAGGAGAAATTTAATCACTCTCGCTGTATATCGAATTACATACCGGTATAATTTGTACTAAAACCAAAGCTAAAAGGTGTTTCTTTGGTTACCGAGCTTACCCTCAAAGACGGGGAATCACCGCTTGTAGGTTTGCAAATTTACTTTTTTCATGTTACATCTTTCGCATAAAATGTTTTTTAACCTTGAAAAACGGTGGAAAGCTATAGTACACATTTGCTGTACGCGTAAAAAGAAACAGCCCGTAGCTAAGCTCGGGCTGTTCTGTTTTTCAAAAATTAATGTGCCTGTTATTTTTTAAGTCTCTTAATGCTACAGCCCAACGCTTTTGTGGTTTCGGGGTCGATTGTTTCCCCTGCACCCGCGGCGGCCAGTGCATTTTTAAGGTAAGGTTGCTCTACCTTGTCTGCAAATTCATAATTATCGTCAATGGCACCGCGGTAAATTAATGTACCGGCAGCATCAAAGAGGAAAACGTGAGGTGTGGTTTTAGCACCAAAGTCATCTGCGATTTTGTGATCGGTATCAATAAGGTAAGGCATAGTATAACCTAACTCCTCGGCGTGCTGAGCCATAGCTTCAGGAGAGTCGTCCTCATCTCTGAAGTCTTCATTTGAGTTGAGGAGCACGGTTCCAATACCCACTTCGGCTGCTGCGGCGGCCACTTCATTGTAACGGTCTTCCCAAGCGACAACGAACGGACATGTATTGCATGTGAAAATCACCAACAAACCGTTATCACCGGCATAAGACATCAACTCACTTTCATTTCCGTCGGTATCAAAAACGTTAAAGCGGAGTCCTTCGGGTTGAGCGCCAATTTCAATCGAGGGCACTTCTTTTTTCTCTTTGTCTTTTTTGTTATGGTCGTGAGTTTGTTCGGTTTTTTCTTCTTTCGCGGTGTTTTTATCATCACCTGCCGCTTCATCACAAGCGTAAAAAGTTAAACTTAATGCAAATGCAGCTAAAGGTAAAATCAACTTTTTCATGAGTATAAATTGTTTTAAATGTAATACTGAATTAAATATTTAGATTTACTTATTATCATCGCCGTCCCACCACACGTTCTTGCCTAACAAAGTTAAAGCCGAATATGAAGCGAAGCGAGTTAAGTGGCACATCTGAACTATACCAACTGCTCATATCTGATGAGCGAGTGCTAAATGTGCTACCTCCAAAGTCCCATTCAAAACCCAGTGTGAGAACGTTGTAACGCACATATAGTCCGGTGTTGAAGCGTCTTAAGCCGTAACCGAAACCGAGGTGGCGGTCTTTAGCACCGTCTACATCAGGGGGGTTATCATTGTAACTCCCAATGAGTGCGGCGCCGGTGGGAGCCCACCGAAAAACATAATCTAAATGAATATCAGGAACGGGGGAGTAGGTGTAAATAGCCCCAACTCTTAATTGATAAGTAAGAAAATGATTGGTAAACTCAAATTCAGAGGCATCGTTGTGCATACCTCGGTTATTCACTCGCACCCAGTTAAAATTGAGGAACGAAGCATCTATTCCCACCCCCATATTCTCGGGTAATGTGGTATTTCTAATATAAAAAATATTACCCAAATCAATTCCGAAGCCCGTGCGCGAATCAAAAGACTCAAAGGGTCTAACTCCGCCGTCACCTTTATCGGGATTCTCGATACCGTCGGCCAATGCCTTTCTGTTAAAACCCGAAAGCGAACCAAAACTCGAAGAGGGTGAAACCACCGAAAATCTCAAATTCGTTTTGTTAACCAATTGTGCGTTTGACGATTGCGACCAAAAAAGCCCAAACACCGCACATAATATCCATAGGTTTTTCATCATTTGTTTTTTTGTGTTTAGCGAGTACAATATTACAACTTTCTGTTTATCGGTTAGTTTTAAAATCATCGCTAATAATCATTAGCCTTTTTTTTCAGCTTTGAGAATCAACTTGCGAACACTTTTCAAACAATCGGCGCGTCGTTCAATATGTCCCATGTGACCGCAATTCTCAAAAAGGTCATAAGTAATATGCGGCCCGTGTGAGGTTTGCTCCACCAAACTGTCAACATGTAAAACGGGGTCATGCCTACCTATAACATAGTGGATCGGGTATGGAGCAAACCGCGCAATTATTTCCCTGTCGGGTCTTATTCGCATGCCCTCGTTTGCAGCCAGTACTCCCATTTTGGTCATTTTAGCGGCTCTGTATTTGAACATATTGATCTCACGCGGAAAACGTTTTCGTACCTCGGGCATAAAAAGCATAGGCACGTTTTTTCGAATAAAGCTCACATGATCTAACTTGATGAGTTTACTCACCGTGCCCCGCACATCTTTTTTCTCGCTGCTATCATCTCGTGCCGTTGAAAAAAACATGCAAATTCCCTTCACTAAATCGGGGTAATTCTCTGCAAAGGCCATGGCTACATATCCACCCATGGAATGACCTACCAGGGTAACCCGTTGTATGCCTTCGTTTTTGATTACTGCATGAACTGCCTCCGCCATTAAATCCATCTCATGCACATACCCAAAGGAGTCTGTAAATCCGTGGCCCGGCAAATCAACGGCTATAACTCGACGAGTCTTACCTGCCAATTTTTGCGTATATTGGTTCCACATGGTGGAGTCTTCCAAAAAACCGTGAAGCAAAACCACTGCCGCCCCATCTCCGGAATCCTTGTAGTGAACCGTTCCGTTTTTAAAAACGATTTCTTTCCGTTTGGTTTTAATTTTTTTCACCTGCATGATTGGATCAGCTATTCATTAAATCCTCAATTTCATCAGCTTCAATAGGTATATCACCCATAAGGTTGATGTGATTCCCGTTTGACTTTATAATATAGTCGTCTTCGAGCCTAATCCCGATATTCTCTTCTCTAATGTAAATACCGGGTTCAATGGTAAATGCGCTATTTTCGGGGATTGGTTCTGACCATAAGCCGGAATCATGAGTATCTAATCCAATAAAATGAGAGGTACCGTGCATAAAGTACTTTTTATACGCCGGCCAATCGGGGTCTTGGTTTTGAATATCCTTTTGTGTGAGCAGCTTCAGTTTTAAAAGTTGCTCTTCCATCAACTTCCCCACTTGTTTGTGGTAATCTTCGAGTAAAACACCGGGAACCAATATTTTTTCGGCTTGTTTTTTTACGGTCAGAACCGCTTCATAGACCTCCCTTTGCCGTTTCGTAAACCGACCGTTTACGGGCAGGGTGCGGCTCATATCTGATGAATAGTTCGCATACTCTGCACCGAAGTCCATCAAGAGTAAATCGCCGTCTTTCGTTTGGGCATTGTTTTCAATGTAATGGAGTACGCAAGCGTTACCTCCGGATGCGATTATGGGAGTGTAGCCAAAACCGTTAGATCGGTTTTTTATAAACTCATGCCACAATTCAGCCTC
>PXEK01000176.1 GCA_003564735.1 Cryomorphaceae bacterium | reverse complement strand
GTGAAACGGAATTTACTTTTCATCCCCAACTGGGGTATATATCCGTGAATCAGCGATTACAGCCGAACCAGGTATTGGCTGTGGCCTTCCAGTATAACTTTAGAGGAGAGACTTTTCAGGTGGGAGAGTTCGCTACAGATATTCCCGCCGAAGAACCGGTAATGCTTAAAATGCTGAAAAGTACCGAGCTCAGAACCGATGCCCCCATGTGGGATTTGATGATGAAAAACGTTTATTCTTTGGGAGCTTTTCAAGTTCAACCTAAAGACTTCTTGCTAGAGATTTGGTACATGGATCAAACACGCGGTGTGGAAATCAACTTTATACCCGATGGTCCCGAAGAGGTGAACGGAAAACCAACTATTCAAACGTTGGGCTTAGACCGCTTAGATATCAACAACAACCCCCGACCCGATGGTATTTTTGACTTCCTTACCTTTCAGCAACAATTTGTGCCTACCATTAATCCGCAAAACGGTAGAGTTTACTTCCCCACCTTGGAACCTTTTGGTCGCACATTGAGAGAAAAGCTCGAAGATGAGCGATTGGGTGATATTTATGCCTTCGACTCACTCTACACCGTCCCTAAAGAAATAGCCAAAGTGGAGTATCCCGACAAAAACCGGTTTACCATAAAGGGGCACTACTCCGCCTCGGGAGGTAACGAAATATCCCTAAATGCGCTCAACGTCCCCGAAGGATCGGTGCGAGTAACCGCCGGAGGAAGAGAGTTAATTGAAGACCAGGACTATACCGTTGATTACACCTTGGGTAGAGTAAAAATATTGAATGACGGACTAATGGAGTCGGGTACTCCCATTAATGTATCGCTAGAGAGTAATGCCATGTTCAATTTGCAACAAAAAACATTGTTGGGTTCTCGTTTCGATTATAAAATCAATGAAGATTTCATGTTGGGAGGTACGGTAATGAATTTGACCGAGCGTCCTATGACCCAAAAGGTGAACATGTATGAAGAACCTATGTCAAATACCATTTGGGGAGTGGACGGCACGTATTCTAACGATGCACCATGGCTTACCAAGCTCATTGATAAAATTCCGGGAATTGACACCAAAGAGGAGTCTAACATTCAGGTGAGTGGTGAGTTTGCGCAATTGTTACCGGGGGCGAGTAGAGCCATCGGTGAGGGAGGAAACGCCTACATTGACGATTTTGAGGGCAGTCAAACCACCATTGATTTACGTACCCGTCAAATGTGGTCACTGGCCAGTGTTCCTCAAAAGCAACCCGGGCTATTCCCCGAGGCAGAACTCAATGATAACCTGGCTACGAACTTTAATCGCGCTTTGATGTCGTGGTACACCATTGACCCGTTATTTTTTAGAAATGACGCCCGTACTCCCGATCATATCTCTGAAGATGCCACCTTGCAATCTAATCACTTTATGCGTCAAATTCCTCTTGATGAGGTTTTTCCTAACAGAGAACCCGCCAACGCACAGTTCAATAACATCCCCACGTTTGACTTGGCTTTTTACCCCGATCATCGAGGGCCGTACAATTACGATGTTGACGGAACCGATGTAAACGGCACACGATACGGTCACGGTGTTAGGCTGGGTGATGATGGCAGAATTAAACTCAACAATCCACGGGCTCGTTGGGCGGGACTTCAAAGACCCATTTTGCAACAAGACTTCAACAGCTCGAACGTGGAATTTATTCAATTTTGGGTGATGGACCCCTTCAATGAAGATTATGAACACGGCAACGATAACGGTAAATTGTACTTTAACTTTGGTACAATATCTGAAGACGTTCAAAAAGACGGTCAAATCATTTTTGAAAACCTGATAGACCCCGATGATCGACCTGCCGACAGGGTTTTAAATGAGGAGTTCACATCGGTTTATGGACGGTATACTCCCGGGCAACAGTATGTGAAAGGTTTTGATAACAACCCCGAGTCGCGAGCAAATCAGGATGTGGGTTTGGACGGACTTCGAGATGATGAGGAAAGAGTATTTTTCGATAATTACATCAATGAAATTTTATCTGTTATTCCTCAAGCCGAGGCTGAAATTCTAGCCGACCCTTCCGGGGATAATTTTCAGTACTTTCAAGGTGAGGCTTTAGACCAAGCTCAAGCTGATGTTTTGGAAAGGTATAAATACTTTAATAATCCCGATGGAAACTCTCCTATAACCGGTGGAGATGGCGCGGCCGCAATCGGAACCAACCAACCCGACGCCGAAGATATCAACGATGATAACAACCTCGACGATATCGAAAACTACTGGCAGTATGAATTGGATATTTCCCCCCAAACCGTGAACCCCGACAACATCGGGAACAACTACATTACCGATGTTTTGGAAACCCAAGCCCAAACCGTTGACGGTAGAACACGAACCATAAGGTGGTACCAATTCCGAATCCCGCTGGATGACGGTGTACCCATTGGTAATATTCGAGATTTTAGAAGTATTCGATTTATGCGTATGTTTATGACGGGGTTTGAAAATCCGGTCGTTTTGCGTTTTGCCCGTTTGGAATTGGTGCGCAGTGAGTGGCGTCGTTTTCGCGGTAATTTAAAAGAACCGGGCGATTATCAAGTTGAAGATCAATCCACCGTTTTTGTGCAACGCGCCGTAAACATTGAAGAGAACAGTCAGCGGCGTCCCGTAAACTATGTGTTGCCTCCAAATATTGAGCGTGAAATCAACATTGGTACCACCAACCTGCAACAATTGAATGAACAAGCATTGGAGCTGGAGGTGTGTGATTTAAAAGACGGTGAAGCTCGAGCTGTTTTTAGAAAAGTTGAGGTTGATGCATTGAACTACGGAAAAATTGAAGCCTTTATACACGCTGAGTCGGGAGATCAAACCAATCCGTTGCGAGATGGTGAAATTACAGGGTTTGTGAGGCTGGGTACCGATTTCGAGCAAAACTATTACGAATATGAAATCCCTTTAAAAATCACTCCGCCCGGTGTTTACAGTGCCGAAAGTACGGCCGGAAGGTTAGAAGTTTGGCCCGAAGAAAACAACGTTGAAATTGATATGGATGTATTGCGCGATGCTAAAATAGCGCGTGACAGGGCAGAAGCAGAAAGTGGCGGAACCGTAACACGTCAAACGCGTTTCGCTTATCAAGCGGGGAAAGCCACTATCTACGTTGTGGGAGCACCAACCTTGGCTTCTGTTCAAACCATCATGTTGGGCGTGCGCAACCCTAAATCAGATCGTAATGCCGATGATGACGGTTTACCTAAATGTGCTATCGTTTGGTTTAATGAAATGAGGATGAGCGAGTTTGATCAAAGTTCAGGTTGGGCAGCCATTTCACAAGTCAACGCCAAACTTGCCGATTTAGGAAATATTTCGTTCAGTGCCGCTATGAGTACACCCGGCTGGGGCTCTATAGAGAGCAAGGTGAGTGAAAGGCAACGGGAAACCATTCAAGAGTTTGATGTAAGTACCAACCTTCAAATGGGTAGGTTCTTTGGAAAAGACGCCGGCATTCGCCTGCCTACTTATTTGGGATATGCTGAAATGGTTACACGTCCACAATTTGCACCGTTGGCGCCCGATTTGTTTTTTGATGACTACGTCAATGAATCCTTTCCCGATGAAAGTGATCAAGATTCTGTAAGGCGCATTCAAGAAACGCGAATCATCAGGCGCAGCCTAAACTTTACCAATGTAAGAAAAGAAAAAACCAACCCCGAAAGTAAATCGAGATTCTACGACATATCGAACTTCTCTGTCACATTTTCATACGCACAAGAAAGGCGCAGAAACTTCGAAATAGAATACGACGATACAAAAACCTATCGCGGCGGGCTCACCTATACCTTCGCTCCCAACCCCAACGCCATAAAACCTTTCGATAAAATAGGGTTCCTCAAAAAAAGCAAATACCTGCAAGCCATAAAAGATTTCAACTTTTACCTGCTACCTAAACAAATAGGCTTTGTCACTAATATGAACCGGATGTATAACGAGCGTAAAATGCGGAATAACCAACCCGAAATTACCGCCGATATGCCTCCCTTTTATAACAAAACCTGGAACTGGAACCGCACCTACAACATGCGCTGGGATTTAACCGAAGCCTTAGGGCTGGACTTTGAAGCGAATAATCAAGCATTGATTGAAGAGCCCGAGGGAGCGGTAAACCGAAACGTTGACCCCGACGGTTATCAACTTTGGCGTGACTCAATTTGGGCCTCTATTCGCGACTTTGGAACCAACATGCGTTATAATCACCGAATAGGTTTAAATTACGAACTTCCACTCAAAAAAATACCCGCCTTGCAATGGATAAGCAGTTCGGCGAGGTACAATGCTACTTATGACTGGGAGCGAGCGGCATTTGCAGCAGATTCATTGGGTGGAACCATCCAAAATACCCGTCAAGTTTCACTCAACACCACATTTAACTTTACCCAGCTTTACGGTCAAATCGACTTCTTGGATAAAATCATCAAAAAAGCCAAAAAAGCCGAGCGAGAAAAACAACGCGAAAAGCAACGCAAAAAGCGTAACCCCAATGATACAACACAGCGCGAAGATCACAGCCTCAATATATTTGAACACATTATTAAATCCATGATGATGGTGAAAAATGCCTCGGTCAACTACTCACTAAACGAGGGGATTATGCTTCCCGGTTACAATCAAGACCACCGTATTTTGGGTATGAGCCCCTCATTTGATGCTCCCTCCCCCGGCTTCTTAGTAGGGCAACAGCGTAATTTCGGGCCCGATAACGAGCGATTCCTCGAATACGCTCAAAGTCGAAACTGGTTGGTGAGAGAGGAGGCCTTCAACAAAGCCTACTCAGAAACATTCTCTGAACGGTTCGATTACCGAATAACCATTGAACCTATCAAAGATCTCAACATTACCATACAAGGGAACTGGGATGAGTCCACAAACTTCAACGCCTACAACCGATGGTACGATACACTCACAACCGCTGACGGGGACGTCCAAACCAACTTATACAACTTGGAATCGCCCATGAATATGGGGAATTTTAGTCGATCTTTTTTCGGACTCAGAACCACCTTTGCCGATGATCGTGACGACTTTGTCAATGAAGCTTTTGAAAACTTTAGTGATTACCGGTCAGATTTTTCACGCCGATTGGCCGAGCAAAACCCCTTTACCTCAATTGATACTCTTTTTAGAGGAGATAGTATTGCCACCGGAGCCACCTACTACCAAGGTTACGGACCGCATCACCCCGATGTTCTCATACCCGCCTTCATCGCTGCCTACTCAGGCAAAACCCCCGATGAAGTTGAGTTATCGCCCTTCAGTAAAATACCTATGCCCAATTGGCGACTTCAATACACAGGCCTATCCAAGGTAGAGTTTCTCAAAAAATACTTTAAATCCGTAACCTTAAGTCACGCCTATCAGTCAACATTTAGCGTTGCCGGCTTTAGGAATAATGTACTTTGGCAAGATGACAGCGGCGACGGATTCACCGCACAGCGTGATCCCATTAACGGCGTTAGTATCATAGCCCGAAACGAATATCAAACCATCAACATTACTGAACAATTTGCCCCCCTGTTTACCTTGGATATGACGTGGCAAAACAGTTTGATTACTCGCGTTGAGATGCGTTATGACCGCGCTCTTTCACTCAACATTGCCAACGCCCAAGTCACCGAGGTAAAAGGTGAAGAATACGTTGTTGGATTGGGCTATACGTTTGACAATGTAAAAGTACCCTTCACTCTTCCCTCAAAACAAGATAAAATTCAAAGTGACCTCAGGCTTCAAGGAGACTTTTCCATTCGTAACAACTTCACCGTACTGCGAAAACTTGACACCCCCGTAAGACCTAATGAGCCCACTGCCGGTCAGCGAGTTACCACTCTAAAACTCACTGCTGACTATTCCATAAGCCAAAACTTGAATATTCGCTTTTTCTACGATAGGGTTGTAAATACACCGGCCATTTCACTTACCTTTCCCACCGCAAACACCAACTTAGGTTTAAGTATTCGATTCCAAATTACGGGATAGACATTAAAAATAAAACTACGTGTTAAACCTTTCCACAAATTATTTCACCAATCAAAATAAAAGCCCTTATTTTGACGCAAATTTTAGAACATGAATATACCTGCAGATTTAAAGTACACCAAAGACCACGAATGGATTAAAATTGAAGGCGATACAGCTACCGTTGGAATCACCGATTTTGCTCAAGGCGAACTGGGTGATATCGTTTATGTGGAAATTGAAACTGAAGGTGAGGAGCTTGACCGTGAGGAGGTGTTTGGGACGATTGAAGCCGTTAAAACCGTTTCAGATTTATTCATGCCCGTGTCCGGTGAAGTAATTGAAGTCAATGAAAACTTAGATGAAAACCCTGAGGTAGTCAATGACGACTGTTACGAAAAAGGGTGGATGGTGAAAATTAAATTGGCAGATAAATCAGAGCTTGACGAACTGCTTTCGGCAGATGACTACAAGGAAGAGATAGCTTAATGCAAAAAAATGAGCTTATTAAGGTAATTGGGGCACTACTTCTCATTGCCTTTGTAAGTTTATGGCCCTCAAGCGGTGACGGAATAGAAATTTTTCCCAATGCCGACAAACCAGGTCACTTCTTGATGTATTTTTTCCTTTGTTTTTTATTGGTCAGAACCCGAAATCCCAAAGCAAAAAATTATTTCAAGAGTAGCATGTTTATTGCAGCGGGATTTTCTCTTTACGGTCTTATCATGGAAATATTACAAGAGGCGATGCCTTTCGGGAGAACTTTTGAATGGGCCGATGCCGTAGCCAACACAATCGGTGCTTTTTCGGGAATGTTACTTGCCGCAGTATTCAAAAAATGTAAAATAAATACACGTAGGCAAACGTTATAAAATATGGTTCATGAAATACCGCACCACTTACTATTGAAATACATTATCACCCACTCGAAATACGGCACTTCATTTGAGAACCTTGGCGTATGTGGTTTGATTTTATTCAACCGTGTATGAGAACGCCGTTGAATTTATTTACAGAGCATTAATATATAGATGTTACGCGTGTTTCATTAAAACTGTTATTTTTGCAACCGAGAACAATACTCAAATCGTTATTATATGGAGCCCAAAAAAAATCCTGAAGCAGACATAAACCGAAAAAAAATACTTTTCTTTTTTGCCGGACTCACCGTTGCGTTGGCAGTGGTTTTGGCCGCGTTGGAGTATAAGATTTTTGAGCGAACCACCGTTCAGTTGGGGTCACTTGAAATACAGTTAGAAGAAGAGGAGATGATTCCCATTACCCAGCGTCAACCCCCACCGCCTCCACCTCCCCCGCAAACAGAGGTTCTCGAAATAGTCGAAGATGATGAAGAAATAGAAGAAGAGCTTGAAATAGAAGATACTGAAATTGATGAAGATGTTGAAATAGAGTTTATCGAAGATTTTGGCGAAGAAGAAGTTATTGGAGACGAACCCGAAATTTTTCAAGTGGTTGAAGATCAGCCCGAATTTCCGGGAGGTGAACAAGCACTTTTTAACTACCTGTCAAAATCAATTAAATATCCGCCTATGGCGAAAGATGCCGGGGTGCAAGGTATTGTATATGTAACCTTTGTAGTGGAGCCCGATGGCAACATAACCAATGTTAAAGTTCTTCGGGGTATTGGAGCGGGTTGTGATGATGAGGCGCTTCGGGTGGTGAAAGCTATGCCCAAATGGAAACCGGGAAAGCAACGAGGCAAATCTGTGCGGGTACAGTTTAACTTACCCATTCGGTTTACTCTAAGATAAGACAAGTTGAACATATTGATCACATAAAAAACCCCTTTTCACCGAAAGGGGTTTTTTTATACGTCTAATAAAAGTTTGTATTGAAGTTGAACCAAATAAATCCAAAACTATGAATGAGAATATACTTGACAATGAGGGGGTTTTTGCTCAAGGAGACCGTGAATTTTCTGTAAAGAATTGTTTTGTAAGAGGCTTTCAATTGTTTAAAAAAGAATGGTTGATTGTATTGGGTAGTTTAATCGTTTTTTCATTGATTTCCTTACTTGCTAATTGGCTGTTCGATTATATTGACTTTGTGGGAGCTTTATTGTACACCGTTTTTTCGGCGTGCTTATATGCCGGTTTTTTTCTTATCCTGCATCAAATTGCTAAGGGGAAATCCCCTGAATTTACGCATCTTTTCGGGGGATTTAAACCTCGCTTAATTGCACGCTTCGCATTATATCAATTGGTTTATTATATACTGGCAGGTGTAGCCTCTATTCCGTTAATTATTGGTTTATTCGCTACTACGGGTGCCGCACCCGGCATCATCAAGTGGTTTGAAGAGGGAATGAACCCCGAAAATGTAGGCGCTATTTTAGGACCTAACGAATTTTCAGGGGCATTTTTTGTTTTGATGGGACTTTCTCTGGTTCTTTTTATTGTACTCGGCTTGTCTTATTTACTCACCACACCGTTGATTATTTTAAAAAATAAAGGCTTTTGGGAGGCTATGGAGTTGAGCAGAAGAGCCGTGTGGAGCAAGTTTTTTCCTTTTTTGGGCTTGGTTGTGTTACTCTTTTTGCTGAATATTTTGGGCGTTATGGCTTTGATTCTTGGTATATTTATAACAATAAGTATTTCCTTGGGTGTGCTCTACGCCGCGTATGAGTCGTTTTTTGAAACGGGTTCAGATGGCGAGGATATGAGTTCAAGTAATGAAAGCACTTTTAATGAAGTTGTTTGAGGGTTTAAAGGTTGTTGAATTAGCTGCCGTGTTGGCGGGGCCCGCCGTAGGCACTTTTTTTGCCGAGGGCGGTGCGAGTGTCATAAAGGTGGAAAATGCCACAACGGGGGGTGATATGACAAGAAAGTGGTTTACCCACGGCGAGAACCGTGAGGGGGTGAGTGCTTATTTTTCCTCAGTAAATTACGGTAAGGAAGAATACCTCATGTTAAACTACAATGAGGAGAAGGATTTGCGCCGGGTATACGACTTGATTTCAAAAGCCGATATTGTTATCTCTAATTTTAGTGCCTCAGCAGCCGACCGCTTTGGTTTGGATTTTGCCTCTCTTCGCAATGTGAACCCTCATATAATCTCTGCC
>PXEK01000323.1 GCA_003564735.1 Cryomorphaceae bacterium | reverse complement strand
GGAGTCCGTCAGCGGGTTTGTCCAATGATAGCATTCGTATTCCTATAGCTACACCACAAACTACCACTACCTACACTGTAAGTGTTTTTGACTCCTGCGGTAACTTTAGAACAGATAGCTACACGCATACAGTTAATGATAGTAACGTTGCTGTTCTTTCGGGGGATACGGTAACATGTGAGGGTACTCCTGTGCCGTTAAACTTAGATGTTCGTGGAGAAGCCCCCTTTTTAGTTGAAATAAGCGATGGTACGGGTTTTTTCTCCTTCCATGTGGATAGTAACGGGAATGATACTGCAACCGGTATGCCCTACATGGTCACGCCCACCACGAATACAACATACACGATTGCTTTGTTCTCGGGAAATAGCACATGCCCTGTTGGTTTTAGAGGTTCGGCTACCGTCATTGTTGACATTTTGAATAATGTAAACACGAACATTAATGATGCTACTTGTAAGGGGCGATGTAACGGTAGTGCTCAGTTTAGCATTCCGCATGCCGGCCCGCATTATACCTATATTTGGCCTGATTTCACGGGGGGTACAGCCAAAAACAATTTATGTGAGGGTACATATCGTGTGGCAATCAATAATGGTGCGGGATGTTTGGATACCCTGGATTTGGTGGTGGATGAACCCGACGAGATTACCTTAGCGCCGCTTCCTGATTTATTGGCCTGCGAAAATGAAACCATAAGTGTTACGGCTAATCCCTCAGGGGGCTCAGGTAACTATACTTACAATTGGAGTACGACCGAAAACACACAAACGATTGATGTTGCAAGTCCTTTGAACCGCACTTACAGTGTTACCGTTTCAGATAATAATAATTGTCCGCCCGCAATAGAAACCTTCGAGCTTGAAATCAGACCTCTGCTTACCATTGAAACAACTCCCGATACGGGAATATGCTTGGGCGATGATATAACCATAGGTGCTTCGGGCACCGGAGGTGACGGTAATTACTCTTTTACATGGAATAACCCGGGATCAAGCACAACGGATTCTATAACGGTGAGTCCGCTGCGGAATTTTGAGTATATAGTATCACTGGACGACGGTTGCGGCTCACGTACGCAGATAGATACGATATTATTGCAAGTGGACAGGCCCCCGAATACAGATTATACCATTACTCAACCTCTTTGTATTAATACCCCTGCAGATTTTGTTTTTGCGGAGTACGACACCGGGGCAGTCTACAACGTCTTTTTTGCGCCTTTATTTGAGACCGAGGAGAATGCTGAAGAATCATTTTCAAGAAGTTTCGATGATACGGGGTGTGTTGATATTAATATTGAGGCGCAAAACGATTACTGTTTTAGCACTGAAACCGACTCTTGCGGACTAATTGTACGTGCCGGACCGGTTGCTGAGTTTATCCACAGCCCCGATACGGCGTCACGCATTAGTGATTTTGAGGTACTTTTTACAAACACAACACAAACGCCCTACGAGAACCTGTTTTGGTATCTTGAAGGCAGCCTTGTTGCCGGTAGTGAAGAGTACGAACATGCTTTTGTAGATCAAGGGTTTTACGAGATGGAGTTAGTAGTTGAAAATATTTTTGGGTGTACTGATTCGGTTGCAAAGGAAATTTTTGTTCGTGAAGAACCCAGAAGGATACTTGTGCCTAATGCATTTACGCCTAATGATGATAATATTAATGATATTTTCAAACCGGTAATTAACGATAGAAATATCCAAAATTACAAGTTTCAAATCTTCAATCGTTGGGGCCAATTAATATTTGAAACGAATGACTTAGATGAGGGGTGGGACGGTTCTTTAAATAATAGCAGAAACGAAAAACAGCAAGGCGTTTATATATGGCGATTAGAGTTTTTTGATTTTGAAGGGAAGCTCCGGCAAAGGAAGGGTACGGTAATGCTTTATAGATAACATCATGCAAAAAATTTTTAATCTATGACAACTCAAGGCTTACTCTTATATCTGTCGATATTATTGGGTTTCCTTTTTATTCACCCAAATGTTCATGGTCAGTCTGAAGATTACTTTGGTGCTCGTCAAAGCCAAGACACGGTTGTTTATGTAAAGAAGTTCTCGGGTCAAGGCTATGTGGGGGTTATTTTGAAAGATGATAGCAAGGAAATTGTGCTCAGAACCGAAAGTCTGGGCAAAATAACAATCCCGAAAAACGTGATAGAGAGCATTGAACCGGTAGATATAAAAACCGTTAGAATCGCCGACGGTGCGTTGATTACCGAAGATTTTGCTCCACGATACTTTCTCACCGGATCTGCGCATAGTCAAAAGAAACAAAGCGGTGTAATTAATTGGAATCCTCTTGGAATGGAATTATTCTACGGGGTAACCGATAATTTTGATGTGGGTTTGGGCACAACTTGGTTTGGTATTCCGTTAGTTTTGAACACTAAATACTCTTTTGGCATATCTGAAAATGTGGAAGCTGCAATAGGTACAAGGGTTTATACAGGATCTTGGGCTTCGATTAATACAGGAGCCGTGTTCCCATACGGTTGTATTACCTTTGGTAATACACATACACATCTTACATTAAACGGGGGATTTTTGACCGCATACGGTCCACAAAGCGAAAATGCCTTAGCGTGGATTTTTGGAATGGCGGGAAAGGCTCAAATAACCCCAAAAGTTGATGCTGTATTCGAGGTGCTTTCCGTACCCCTTATATCCGGTTTTGACCCCGTATATTTTATCATGCCGGGACTTAGATTTCATAACGAAGCAGAAAAGGCCTTTCAAATTGGTTTTGCCGGTATTGCCTCGGGAGATGAGGTGGTACCTTTCCCGGTTCCGGTAATTCAGTTTATGCGTACGTTTTAAATTTTTAGTCAGAGCCCCTAAAAAAGAATTCGCCCGCAACTCTATTTCTTTATATTTTCTTACTTTTGGAGTCCTCATAAAAACAAAGTAATAAAACACATAAAACTATGGAAAAAGAATTGACCGGTAAAGTGGCCATTGTAACGGGCGGATCTTCAGGAATTGGCGAGGCGCTTTGTAGATTGTATGTTCAACATGGCGCTAAAGTAATCGTTTCAGATATTCAAGATGAAGCAGGTCAAAAACTGGTGGATGAGTTGAACAAATCAGGTGATAACGCTAAATATGTACACGCAGATGTGAGCAAACCCGAACACTGTAAAAATACGGTGGATGAGGCCGTAAAAACATTTGGAAGACTTGATATAGCGTGTAATAATGCCGGCATAGGCGATGGAGAAACAGCAACGGGCGACAAAGATTTAGAGGCTTGGAAAAAGGTGATAGATGTAAATCTTAACGGTGTCTTTTACGGTATGCGGTACCAAATCCCCGAGATTTTGAAACAAAAAGGAGGAGCTATCATTAATATGGGTTCTATCCTCAGTACCGTAGGTTTTGCCACGGCATCTGCTTATGTTGCGGCGAAACACGGCATGTTGGGTCTTACGCGAAATGCCGCTATTGAATATGCTTCGCAAAATATTCGAATTAATGCTATTGGCCCTGCTTTTATCAGAACGCCTTTACTTTCGGGTTTCGATGATGATACACTTAAAATGCTCGAACAAGCGCACCCTATTGGTCGATTGGGCGAAAGCATGGAGGTGGCAGAACTGGCACTTTGGTTAAGCACCGAGAAAGCTTCGTTTTGTCATGGAGGCTATTATCCCGTTGATGGAGGTTACTTGTTGCGCTAAATTCCGGTGTTTTAAACTTTACAACATAAGGGAATTCGTACTTTAAGTTATGTTGATTTTGCGGGGTAATCATAATCTCTAAGTGAACACCGAATATATTGTTCCTGCATTAAACATCCCTTTAAAGATTTTTTCCGGTGAATAAATCATTACTGAGATGAATATTGAAAAAAATAGAGTTTATCGGTTGCGGATACAAACACGTTTGTTAATTTCGTAGCATAAAAAATATTCTAACATGAAGCATAAAATTATTTGTGTTGCTGTCTTGGCTTTATCGGCAACATTTTTTGTGAGTTGCGGCCCCGGCGGCTCTGACCAAAAAGATACCGTAGAATCATTTGATGAAGAAACGGATAGAGAAAAATCAATAAGTTCCGATGAAACGGTTCGAACGCGCACTGTTGTGTTTCCATCAGCAACCGAAATTATGTCTGTATTTAAAAATGCAGGGCTAAAGTTTAAACCCGGGGTTACTGCTGATATAAACAGTAAATCCAATTTTGATACGCGTTTTCAAAAAGCTATAGGCGCAGGCATTTATACTTCCGGATTGGCCTATCATGTTATTCACAACCAAAGTGCTCAAGCGCCTGAATACCTCAAAGCTGTTTTGGAGTTGACAGCAGACATGGGTATTTCCGGTGTTTCTACAGATGACGAATTGGTTACCAGGTTTGAACAAAGTTTGGGAGATGAAGATGAAATGCTAAATATAATTTCTGATGTTCAGGCGAAAACAGATGCTTCTATTGATGAAAATGATATGCAGGACTGGGCAACGCTTATTTTTAGTGCTGCATGGCTAGAAGGAATGTATATTGGTGTAGAAGCGAATGACAATTTTAGTAAAGGTGATTTGTCTAGGCGAATCGCCGAACAAATGGGAATTCTCGATAATCAAATAAGAGTATTGGAAGATACTGAGCTGCAAGGTGAGGAGTTTTCTGATTTCTTATCTGAACTCAAATTATTGAATGATTACTATTTGGATTTGCCTGAAGTTCAAGAATCAGAAGGCATTCCTAAGCTCGGGCTTAATCAACTTAAAAACATTTCTGATCAAATTAAGGATTTACGAAATAGCTTAATGTAATTAAACTGCAAACAATGAGATATTTAACAAGTTTATTTTTACCTGTTCTACTTCTTTTCACAGTATATTCATTCGGTCAATCGGAAGTGATTGACTACTGTGAAAGAGAATCTGCAACCGAAAGAAGTAAAAAGGAGTTGAAGCCTTACCGATACTCGGGTGCAAAAGTGAAAAAGATTAAAATTAAAGAGTACAACCAAATTCAGGAAACTGTTATTGAGATGTTGTACGATACCAAGTATAAAATCATTTTTAACCGTTCAGGAATACCTGACGGCCAAAAGGTGGATATCGTTATTTACAACAAACCATATGGTAAGCGTAAGCGTGAAATCGTATGGAAAAACACAGATGGAGAAGATGTTGTTGTTCTAGAAACTGAAAAGTTAGACGAGGAATACGATAGGCTGTATGTTGAATATGAATTGCCCGCTTATGAGAAAGATGTCCCTTCAGGGGTTCGAATTACGGGGTGTATGGTGATGACTTTAGGATATAACAATATGTCCTTTCATACAGACCGTGGAGGAGAATAACCAACTTTGTATAAAAAATGGTAAGCCCTTAACGATTTTATCGATAAGGGCTTTTTTGTAAAAAAAATCGCATAAAAATGAGGATAAAATTACTGTTTATTTTGACGGGTATTCTTGTTTGTATTCAAGCAAACACCCAGGATTTGAAAGCATACAAAATCTACAACAAAAAGGGTAAGGTAATCACCTTTAAAAAGGCGGTTCAAGAACTGGCAAACTATGACATCATTCTTTTGGGAGAGTTACATAATGACCCTATATCGCACTGGATGCATTTGGAAATAATAAAGCATTTGACAGCCGGCCGGTCAAATGTCAACGTGGGTTTTGAAATGTTAGAAACAGATGATGGGGTACTCGTAAATGAATATAGCAGGGGGTTAATAAGGGAAAAAGATTTCTTGAGTCAGGCGCGGTTATGGCCAAACTATAAAACAGACTATCATCCTATAGTGAAGTTTTGTATCGAAAAAGGGTTTTCAGTTGTGGCCACAAACGTCCCCAGGCGTTACGCTGCTTTAGTCGCAAGAAAAGGACCCGAAGCTTTGGTAAATTTGGCCGATGAGGTGCAAAGCTTTTTGCCGCCGCTGCCTTTCCCTTTTGATACCGCAGCTCCCGAATATGCCGCAATGATTGAAATGATGCCGGGGCACGGAGAAATGACAGGTAAAAATATGGCTAAGGCCCAAGCCCTAAAAGATGCCTCCATGGCTTGGTTCCTTCTTCGTGAACATAATGAAGGGGATTTATCTTTTCACGTTAACGGTGATTATCACTCCGCAGAATATGGTGGTATTTACCGTTATATTCAAGAATACAACTCAAATTACAATGTAGCTACATTTTCAACAGTGACCGGCGAAAACGGTGAATGGAATGAGGAATGGGAGGGGCGTGCCGACTTCATTTTGGTGGTTACTCCAACGATGACGAAAACTCATTAATCTGAATGATGAGCGATGTCAATTACAACAATCTATTGGCCGTATTTCTCGCTACTAAAGTTACAAAATAAAAAAGCCGATATACATGTATATCGGCTTTTTTATTTTGTGAAGTGAAAAATTACTTAGCGATAAATTCTTTCACTTTGGCGTTGGGCACGATTTTTTCCTCAAATGAGTAGGCGCCTGTTTTGGGAGACTTTACTGCTTTAATAACCTTGGTAAGGTCTTTCGCGCCTCCGCCTTTTCCTAGAGTTGCAACTGTTTTCTTAGCCATAATTCAATGTTTTTTATTTTTGATTTTTCATGTACTCGGATTAAGTTTTTTCGGTGGCATATTTTGAAAAAATCAAATACTTGCTATGCACAACCCCCGGAAAAACTTTTCAAGGGTACGTTACTTAATTTCCTTGTGTACTGTAACCTTTCTTAGAATAGGATTGTACTTTTTAATTTCTAAACGATCGGGAGTGTTTTTACGGTTTTTCGTTGTGATATAACGTGAAGTACCTTTTTGCCCTGAGTCTTTATGCTCTGTACACTCTAAAATAACCTGTACTCTGTTTCCTTTTTTCTTAGCCATAACTTCAGTTTTTTAGCCTTTGTAATAACCTTTGGCTTTAGCCTCTTTTAAACAAGCGGCCAATCCTTTTTTATTGATGTTTCTTATTCCCGAGGTGGAAACCTTTAAGGTTAACCATTTATCCTCTTCGGGGAGGTAAAACTTCTTTACCTGTAAGTTGGGCTTAAAAACTCTTTTGGTTTTTCGCATCGAGTGGGAAACGTTGTTTCCTACTATTACTTTTTTACCCGTGATTTGACAAATATTTGACATAACTTTTTGCTTTTCAAAATAGGGGTGCAAATATAGAAATAATATGTGTATGCTAAGCTGTTTGTTTTAAAATTTCTTTTCGCATCAAGTTTAAAGCTTGAAGTGCTGTTTTTGAGATGTTTCGCTCTCTATTATTACCAAATAGAAAATGGTGTGCCGTCGTTTTTTCGGGTCCGGCAATTCCAATCCAAACGGTACCTATGGGTTTATTTTCGCTTCCCCCGTCGGGACCTGCAATACCGCTGGTAGATATGGCGTAATCGGTAGAGAGTTTTTTACGCAAACCGTTTGCCATTTCTATGACGGTTTGTTCACTTACCGCTCCATATTTTTGGAGGGTTTGCTTTTTTACTTCGAGCAGGCCTGTTTTTACGTTGTTGTCATAAGCGACTATTGATCCTTTAAAATATCTGCTGCTACCCGGAATAGCGGTGAGCATTTTAGCGATTGTGCCTCCGGTGCAGCTCTCTGCCGTTCCAATGGTTTTATCTTGAGCGGCAAGCAGTTCACCAACAATTTGCTCCAGTGTATCTGAGTCGTACCCGTAGATGATGTCACCCAAGAGCTGTTCTAGTTCGTTAATTTTTTTGTCAACCTTATTTCGTAAATAATGCTCCTCATTACCCACGGCACTCACGCGCAACCGCACCTTTCCCGGAGAGGGCAGGTAAGCGAGTTTAATGCCATCTTCGCTTAATGAATCTTCCCATTTGTTAATGATGGCCATTAACCGACTTTCTCCAACACCTTGAGTGAGCACTGTACGGTTGTAAACAAATTCGGTATGGAAATACTCGGCAATCCAAGGTAAAAAGTAGTTTTCCATTAGGGCTTTCATTTCATAGGGTACTCCGGGAATGGATATAAAAATTTTATCGTGATCTTTAATCCATTGACCGGGTGCGGTTCCATGAGGGTTTACTGCCACGCGAGCTTTCTTAAGCACCAAGGCCTGGTCGCGATTAACATCTAGTAATGATTGACCTTTAGAAGCGAAATAACTCTCTACGGATTGAAGAACATTTTTGTCAGTAACAAATTCGTCATCAAAGTATTCGCAAAGTGTACGTTTGGTTATGTCGTCGCGTGTGGGGCCCAATCCGCCGGTCATGATGATTAAATCTGCCCTTTCCCTTGCTTGATTTAGGGCCTCGAAGATGTGTTCTTTGGTATCTGAAATGGAGGTTATTTGATTAACTAAAATCCCTTTTTGATTTAGTTTTTTAGCCAAGTAGGCAGAGTTTGAGTCTATTACTTGTCCTATAAGTATTTCGTCTCCTATGGTTATTATTTCTGCTTGCATCTTACAAAGGTATTGTAATGTGATGTGACAATGAATTATTTTTACTTTATCTTTTGGTGTTAAGGGAGGTGCCTTATGATTTGCCACCCTCCCTCATTGTACAAAAGTTTTATCAACAAAAGGCGTAAAGTTTAGTTCAATAATTTCATTTAAATTCGCTGCGTATGAGTAGAAAAAAATCTGAGTTAATTCTCAATCCGGATGGCAGTGTGTATCATTTGTGTTTAAAGCCTGAACATGTGGCACCTTATGTAATTATTGTGGGTGATCAGGAGCGAGTTCAGCGCGTTTCAAGTTTTTTTGACTCTGTGGATTTTCGCATTCAGAACCGAGAGTTTTGCACCCACACGGGGGTCTTTAACGGTAAGAGAATAACGGCTCTATCCACGGGAATAGGTCCCGATAATATCGATATTGTTCTTAATGAGTTAGACGCGGCCGTAAATATAAATTTAGAAACGGGGTTGGTAAATGAAAATTTAAAGTCACTCAAGATTGTGAGGCTGGGTACAAGTGGGGCTTTGAGAAAGGAAATTGAAACAGGGTCTTTTTTAGTCACTGAGGCGGTGTTGGGTTTGGACGGACTCCTTCATTTTTACGATGTGGAGGGTTCTGACCAAGAAAACAATCTTGCAGATGCTTTCACAAAGCACATGAATTGGCCCCGCGAATTACCCGGCGTATATGCCCGGTTTGCAAGTCGTGATTTGATGGAGCGCATTGAACCCCGAAATAAAAAAGGAATTACCGTAACGGCTCCCGGTTTTTATGCACCCCAAGGACGCAGCTTGCGGTTACCCAACCG
>PXEK01000180.1 GCA_003564735.1 Cryomorphaceae bacterium | reverse complement strand
TGATGTTGAAGGCATGTACAATCCGTACAAAAAGCCCTTTGCTGATTTAGCCGCTATTCAAAAAAACTATTGGAGCATCGGCTGGTCGGGAACCAATCACACGCAAGACTTTGTGGAACTTACCGCGGTTGGGCCGGGAAGTGAAATGTTGCCGCCTTTCGTGAAAAACTTTGAGCTTCATGACTTTATGCTAAAAGCAACAGGTGTTCCCGAAAGCGAATTTGCCGCCAATATGTACAGCGTTCAGGCTTAATCCAAATGCTTTTTTAGTTCTTCAGATAAGGCTTTTAACCCGCTGCCGAATAGCAGGTTGTGGCCGCTTTTGACTATATGAACTCGGTTTGATTGATTAATTTGTTCGGCGAATTTACGCCCGGGCTTTTGCGAAATGATAGTGTCATACGCGCCGTAATACTGGTGTATTTTTATATGGTTTTTGGTCAGAACCATGCCGGCCAACAAACCCGTATCAACACTTAGGGCTTTGTACGCCGTCCATACGTTGTAAACAAAGTTTCTTTTGGGTTGTGTGTTTAGAGACTGAACCACGAATTTTGAGGTTTTTTTATTTGGAATGTAGAGTTTGTTAATGATGCCGAGCAGGAAGTTGAATAGGGAGGGATTGGCCAGTAAAAACTTGAATATCCCCGATCCTGTGCGGGTGTGTACGACAAAAAAGTACCAAGGGTTGAGTTTGAATCCGTCGGGGGCGGCCAGGTGAATACTCCTCGCTTTTTCGGGGAAGAACCACAAAAGTTGAAGTACGGTTTTTGCGCCCAAACTAAATCCAAAGGTGTCAAATTCGTCAATATTTTCTCTTTTGAAAAAGGCCTCAAAAATATCTTTCAGTTCATTGGGCATCAGTGGTTTTATTCCGTTGTCGGTCTCGGGCATTCGACTTTCGCCGTGCAAAAACAAATCGAAGGCATAAACGGTGTGTAGGCTATGGTTCTCAAATAGATGTTGCAGTCGGGTCGCGTTCTGACCAAAACCATGAAAGGCCAAAAGGGGCTTAGAGCCGCTGCCGAATTTGATGTAACTCAACCGAAAATTTTTATGTTGAAATGTTGTTTGCATTTTCATTTTTTGACTGCCCTTTGAAGGGGCTGTTTTTGTACTTTTGCGCGAGTTTGAAGCCTCACGTAAAACCAACAAATTATGCCCAAAGATAATTCAATAAAGTCAGTTTTAATAATAGGGAGTGGACCTATCGTTATTGGTCAAGCCTGCGAGTTTGATTATTCAGGATCACAGGCCGCGCGTTCATTGCGTGAAGAGGGGATTGAAGTTACGCTCATTAATTCCAACCCGGCTACTATTATGACTGATGAGGTAACTGCTGATCACGTGTATCTTAAGCCGCTAACGGTTGAAAGTATTCGCGAAATTTTAACGGAACAAGAAATTGATGCGGTACTACCTACAATGGGAGGTCAAACGGCTTTGAATTTGGCTATTGAATGTGAAGATTCCGGGTTGTGGGCTGATTTTGGCGTGAAAATTATTGGTGTAGATATCAAGGCGATTGATATTACCGAAAACCGTGAGGCTTTTAGAAAACTCATGGAAGATATTGGTGTTGGGGTGGCACCTTCACGTACGGCAAAATCTTTTTTAGAGGGTAAGGAAATTGCTCAGGAACTAGGTTTCCCTTTGGTTATTAGGGCTTCTTACACTTTGGGTGGCGCGGGCGCTTCTTTTGTACACACGCAGGAAACCTTTGATAAGCTGCTCAATAGAGCGTTGCACATTTCACCTATTCACGAGGTGATTATCGATAAGGCGGTTCTGGGCTGGAAGGAGTATGAGTTGGAGTTGCTGCGCGATAAAAATGACAACATTATCATCATTTGTTCCATTGAGAATTTTGACCCGATGGGTATTCACACCGGTGACTCCATAACGGTAGCGCCGGCAATGACTTTGGCCGATACGACTTTCCAGCGTATGCGTAATATGGCCATGAAAATGATGCGCTCCATAGGTAATTTTGCCGGCGGATGTAACGTTCAATTCGCCGTATCTCCCGATGATCAAGAGGAAATCATAGCCATTGAGATAAATCCGCGAGTTTCGCGCTCCTCGGCTCTGGCTTCGAAGGCCACGGGTTATCCTATTGCTAAAATTGCCGCAAAGTTGGCTATTGGTTATACGCTTGATGAGTTGGATAACCAAATCACCAAAACCACATCGGCGTATTTTGAACCCACTTTAGATTATGTGATTGTGAAAATTCCCCGTTGGAATTTCAATAAATTCCGCGGTGCCGATCGCGAGTTGGGCTTGCAAATGAAATCAGTAGGTGAGGTAATGGGCATTGGCCGTAATTTTCAAGAGGCTCTTCAAAAAGCATGTCAGTCACTCGAGATAAACCGCAACGGCTTGGGCGCCGACGGTAAAGAATGGCGCGATCAAGAGCGTATTTTGGAGAGCTTGGCTAAACCCTCTTGGAATAGATTGTTCCATTTATATGATGCCATAAAGTTGGGTATTCCTTTTAAAACCATTCATGAAATTACGAAAATCGATAAGTGGTTTTTACACCAAATACAGGAATTGATTTCGATTGAAGCAGAAATAGAGAAATACAAGGTTGACGAAATACCTGAAACGTTATTGCTGGATGCCAAGCAAAAAGGTTATGCCGACAGGCAAATAGCTCATTTGATGCGTTGCTTGGAGAGTGAGGTTTTTAAACGCAGGCAAGAGTTGAGTATTCAGCGGGTTTATAAATTGGTAGATACTTGTGCGGCCGAATTTAAGGCAGAAACCCCTTATTATTACAGCACCTTTGAACAGGAAAACGAATCTGTGGTAACAGATAAAAAGAAGGTGGTGATTTTGGGCTCGGGTCCCAACCGCATAGGGCAGGGAATTGAGTTTGATTATTGCTGTGTTCACGGGGTTTTAGCCGCAAAAGAGGCCGGGTACGAAACTATTATGATTAACTGTAACCCCGAAACCGTAAGTACCGATTTTGATACGGCTGATAAACTGTATTTTGAACCCGTTTTTTGGGAACATATTTACGATATCATAAGGCATGAAAAGCCCGAGGGTGTGATTGTGCAGTTGGGCGGACAAACCGCTTTAAAACTGGCTGAGAAATTGGAACGTTACGGTATAAAGGTTTTAGGTACGGGTTATGATGCGCTTGACTTGGCAGAGAATCGCGGCGCCTTTAGTGACCAACTCAAAGCCTTGGATATACCGTATCCCAAATACGGATCGGTTCAAACCGCCGACGAGGCCATTGAGTTGTCGAGGGAATTGGGCTTTCCGCTTTTGGTGCGCCCCAGTTATGTACTCGGCGGGCAAAGCATGAAGATTGTCATCAATGAAGATGAGCTCGAAAAACATGTTATTAATATTATTCGTGATTTGCCGGGGAATAAGATTTTGTTAGATCACTTCCTCGACGGAGCTATTGAGATGGAAGCCGATGCGATTTGTGACGGTGAAGATACGCTCATCATCGGTATTATGGAGCACATTGAGCCGGCCGGAATTCACTCGGGTGATTCATACGCCGTACTTCCCGCGTTTGATGTTAGCGAAAATGTGCTCAATCAAATTAAAGAATATGTGCCCAAAATTGCCGTAGCACTTCGTACACAAGGTTTAATAAATATTCAGTTCGCGGTTAAAGATGAAACGGTGTATGTGATTGAAGCCAATCCGCGAGCCTCCCGAACCGTGCCTTTTATTGCCAAGGCTTACGGGCAACCTTATGTGAACTGGGCTACCAAGGTAATGTTGGGAAATGAAAAAGTGAAGGACTTTAAATACAATCCTCAATTAGACGGTTATGCCATCAAAATCCCGGTATTTTCATTTGATAAATTCCCTGAGGTGGATAAGGAGTTAGGCCCTGAAATGAAATCAACGGGTGAGGCTATTCGGTTCATTAAACACTTGAAAGACCCCTTCTTTAAAAAAGTATACTCTGAACGTAACCTGTATTTGAGCCGATGATTATTTACGAGGCAAGTTTTACGGGTTTGGTCAGAACCATCATTGTCATCGTGCTGGCGATATTGATTATTCGCTTGATATCACGTATCATATTGCCCTTTGTGCTCAGATATCTCGGAAAAAAGGCGAGTGAAAAAGCCTCTGAGCACATGCGGAATCAATTCAACCAAAGAGAGAACTCCGGTGGAAGAGTGATTAAAGACGACGGTAATATTCGCGTCGAATACATGAACAAGAAGCGCGACAAAAACAATGACGACGATGATGATGGGGAATACGTGGATTACGAAGAGGTTTCAAAATAGCCCACCTCGTTACAAAGTCGCGATATTCTCAAGTTTCATTTGAGTGCCGTTATAGGCCCCCTCAACTTTTATCCATGGCTCGGTCAATCATATTTATGATGTAGTCGCGATGCATTTTCGTGGCCTCATCGGGTTTTAATGCACGTTGATTCGCTTCTTTGATTTTTATGAGTTGGCCGTGCGCCGCAGATTTGGTCGCATGCAATGAAGATTTATTGTTCATTACATTGATTAAACGCGCAACGTATTCGGTTTGCAAGTTACGTCGCATAGAGTTAGCGGGTTTACGCAAGTCACTTTCAAAAACCGCGTTGGTCAAGTCGTTCAAGTATTCTGTGAGGTCATACTCGTTTCCGTAAAGTCTCGTATCGATAAACCGATTTACTACGTTGGCATGAAGCAGGTGAATCAACAATTCTTTTTGAATATTCAATATGCGTTGATGGATTCTGGGGTCTTCACCGCGACTGTAATGATTAAATCCGCGACGCTGCATTTGCAAGTAGTTGATTAAATCTTCGGGTTGGTCAAATGCATCGGGATCGAAAGCATACGTTCTAAGTTGAGCTACGGCATTTTGTTGCTCTTTCTTTGATAGCGGTGTAAATGGAGCTAAACCTTCATTTTCTCCCGCTAATGAACGATCGACTTTCACCCCGGCCACGTGTCTGGAAATGACGCGTAAAGCGGTAGCGTATTCTGTGTTAAGTACTAAAAAGGCGTTGCGCAATTCGTGATACGTTTTACCGTCTGCAATATATTTTTCCTTTAGCTTGGGGTAAGTACTTTTGATTAAGTCCAATCGCTCTACCGAGTAGGCCACCGGATCGTTCGTTAGGTCAAAGATCATGGCGAAAGGATCAATTCCTTTCCCGGGTGAGCGCATATCATCGGCATCATTGGCAAAAGCCAACTCGGGTTGAGAGGCTTTTGACAGAATGTCTTTCAGTATTTGCTCGGTTTCCTCTTCAGTGCTTCCGCCGGGGTGGTAGCCAAACTCTATGGCCCACATATCATATGGCCCGGGCTTTGTGTCAAAATAGAGACCTTGCTCTTTTCCTTCGGGAGCAAAGTTGATGGCGGGATATTCCATTACCGTGCTTGCCAGTCCTTTTTCTTCCTGCACTTTAAGGTCGTGAATTTCGGACGGACTGTTCATTAAACTTCCTTTAAAGTTGTGGTTTAAACCCAAGGTGTGACCCACTTCATGGAGCATCAGCCTGTAAAGAATTTGATTGACAAACTCCTCTTTTTGGTCTTCATCTGCGTTTTGCAGCGTGTTGAAAACGTGACCCATTTGTGTGGCATGAGACATATAGTTGCCAAAGCCGCAGCCGTGCGTGTGGTTGTGAAATTCCTCACCCGTACCTGTAAATTCGTCAAAGAATATCCCTGCCTTTTCGAATACATCTTGCCGCTGCAGGCGATTGCGAATGGAGGCCAGTTCAATCATTACGTCTGCACCCAGAATTTCGCCTGTTCTCGGGTTTACGAAACTTGGACCGTAGCCACCGAAGGGAGGTCGGGGTGAGGATGTCCACCTTATTACGTTGTATCGAATATCTCCCGCATCCCATTCGGCATCATCGGGCTGCACATACACTTCAACGGCATTTTTGAATCCTATTTTTTCAAATGCGGTGTTCCATCTCAGCACAGCTTCTTTTATTACCTCGCGGTATTCTTCGGGCGTGGTATTTTCTATCCACCAAACGATGGGCTTAACGGGTTCTGAAAGTTCGGCCTCAGGGTCTTTTTTAACTAAATTCCAACGGTGAATTTTATCGCGGTAATTGATGAGATCGGTAGTGGTCATGTCATTCACCTGCGTCATGAAATAGCCTATTCGCGGATCATCGTAGCGTACTTGATAGTCATTATCGGGCATGGCGATTAGGCTGTGATGCAATTGGATATTCACAAATCTGCCATCGGTTACAGCAGAACTACCGCGGTTTTTGGGCTGACTGTTTTCGTAAACGTAGTTTACACTCACGTTTGTATTTTCGGGGTAATTGTTCAGTTTTTGATATTTAGATTTATCTTTCGAGAGTTTCCCCAATTTAAATCCTTTATATTTTGCACTGTATCCGGGTTTAATTTGTAGGAATGTTTCATTCATAAATAAATCATCCGCAGATACTAAAATAGCGGATGACGTGTCACTTTCGGCTTTAATTTTTTCTGATAGAATGATGGGTTTGTTGATGTTGGAGTATTTCGCTTTGTGAAGGGCATTTTCTTCATCAAAGTAGTAAGTGGTATTTTCCAATACAAAATCAATACGGTCGTAGTATCTCTTCACTTTAAAAATTCGTGAACCACGGTATGAACCCTTGAAAAATCCCGCATCTAAAACTCCGTTGGCTACTTGACTAAAGTGTATAAATTCGTTATCTAAATGGTTCGAGTCTATAAGCATAAAAAGGTTGCCGCTTGTGGTATCTTGATAAAGGGTGAACAAACCCTCATGTACGACACACTTTTTGGTGATTTCTTCAATGCTTTTGTCGCTTTTAGACTCTTTTTTTGAGGCGGTTTTTTCACCTGTTGAGCAGGATGTGAATGCGAGGAGAAGAACCGGAATGAGAATAGATAAAATGTTTTTCATGTGTGCTTTTTTGGGCGACAAATAAAACGGGATTGATTACCTGTTTGGTTTTGTCACAATGCTTTTTAAAGTGATCGCAAATATAGGGTTTTGAAGGTAGGATTCAATTGATTTTTTTGATGACTTCAAGCGCCTTGTCAATATGACCTTGCGTGTTGAGTTGAGAGTTGAAAATGTATTCCACGATTCCTTCGCTATTGACTACATAGGTCACTCTCCCGGGGATGAGTCCGAGTAGGTTAGAGGGAACGCCAAACATTTTGCGTACGCTTTTGTCTTCATCGCTGAGTAGGGTGAAAGGAAGATTGTGGTTGGAAATAAAGCTTTGGTGTGTTTTGATTCCGTCGCTGCTGATTCCGATTACTTCCGCATCAGCTTTTTGGAAATCTTCATAGGCATCGCGAAATGCGCAGGCCTCTTTGGTGCAGCCGGGCGTTTCATCTTTGGGGTAGAAGAAAATGACACACTTTTTACCTTTGAGTGATTCAGACCTGAAGGTTTCTCCTGTTTGATCGGGAATTTCAAATTCGGGTATTTTGTCGCCTTGTTCTATTTTGCTCATGATGATATTTTGTGAAAAGAACGTTTGGTGAACGCCTTTGTTTATATAGGGTTTGCTTCAATTTTCAGACGGTTTTGGGGTTCTGAAAAAAAAAGTATTGCCACTAAACAATCAAAAAACTTAACGGTTCCAGTCGGGCTCTTCGCTATCTTGTTTGTTGTAACCTCGGTTGAAGTCGGTTTCGCCGTCTTCGCCTGGTGCTGAAATAGTGCAGTCCAATCGAACCGAAAGATTCTCCGGTTTTTCGAAGTCTTCGGTGCTGATACCCAATGAGGTGTCGGCCCACACTTTATTCATGTAATAGCCCCAAATAGGGAGGGCGGTGTTGGCTCCTTGGCCGTAATACGTTGCGGTAAAATTAATACTTCGATCTTCGGCGCCTACCCAAACACCGGTCACAAGGTCTTTGGTGCTGCCCATAAACCAGCCGTCAGAGTTATTTTGTGTGGTTCCCGTTTTCCCGGCAATGGGTCTATCCCACGGGATATTTCCGTAGGGGCGGTCAAAGTGCAGTCGAATACCTGATCCTCTTTTTCTGCCGTCGGGTGCTCTGGCGCCCATGGTAACGCCCTTCATTAGTTCCAGCATGGTGTAGGCATTTTGTTCACTCATGGACTCCCTAGTTTCGGGTTGAAATTCTTTGATAAGAGCGCCGTTTTTATCTTCGATTCGAGTAATGAATACGGGTTTTTGATATATTCCTTTATTGGCAAATGTAGCGTGAGCACCTACCATTTCATACAGTGAAATATCGGCTACACCCAAAGCCAGTGAGGGTACGGTGTCTAATTGTGCTGTAATTCCCATCCTTCGGCAGTATTCGATTACTGCCACGGGACCGAATTGCTTCATTACCCAAGCTGTAATATTATTCATTGATGAGGCTAAACCGTATTGCAGGGTAACCATTTCACCGCGATAGGCGGTATCGGCATTAGAGGGGGTCCAATCTTGCATCATATTCCACTTTCCTTTTCTAAAGGTAACGGGAATATTGGGAACTTCTTTGCACGGGCTCAAACCATTTTCAATCGCTAGGGCATAAACGAATGGTTTAAAGGTAGAGCCCACTTGTCGTTTACCTTGCTTTACATGATCGTAAGCGAAATACTTGTGATTTATACCTCCTACCCACGCTCTTACCTCACCTGTATGGGGGTCCATGCTCATAAGTCCCGCACGTAAAAAGCTTTTGTGGTAGAGAATAGAGTCCATAGGAGTCATTACCGTATCCACCTCGCCGTTCCAATCAAATACCCTCATTTCGGTAGGTTGTTTAAAGTAGTATTCTATAGAGTCCGGGTCGAGATTACGAGCGGCGTAATTGCGATAGCGGTCACTTATTTTCACCGCGTTGCTCAAAATACGATCCACCTGTTTTTCAGAAATTCTATTTGAGAAAGGTGGGTTTTTACGGTTTTTGAGGTTGTTCCAAAAATCTTTTTGAAGTTCGCCTCCCAAGTGCTCACTAACGGCCCATTCGGCATACTCTTGCATAGTGGCATCAATGGTGGTGTAAATCTTAAGGCCGTCGCCGTAAATATCGTACGCACTCCCGTCAGGTTTGGCATATACGAGGTTTCCCTCGTCATCTTTTAAAGCCATAGTTTTTTTAACTTCACTCCTCAGTACTTCTCGAAAATAGGGAGCAAGTCCTTGTGTGTGATCCACGCGTTTGAATTTCAAACCTAAAGGAAGTTGTTTTACTGAATCTTTGACAGTTTTTTCCAAGTAACCGTTTCGTTCCATTTGAGCGAAAACCACATTCCTGCGGAAAAGGGTAGTGTCGGGTCGACGATTTGGATTGAACAATGAAGGGTTTTTTGCCATACCCACCAGCATGGCCGATTCTTTTAAGTCTAATTCTTGTGCGGTTTTACTAAAATACACCTCGGCTGCCGATTGAATTCCAACCGCATTGTTGACAAAGTCAAACTTGTTGAGGTACATGGTTAAAATTTCTTCTTTGGTATATTGCTTTTCGAGTTCGGCAGCAATCACCCACTCCATGACCTTTTGT
>PXEK01000259.1 GCA_003564735.1 Cryomorphaceae bacterium | reverse complement strand
ATACACGGTACCGATTAGAAAATCAGAAATCTTTGATTTCGCTAATTTTCTATCGGTATTTGCCTCCGGAAGCCCTTGAACTTTTTGGTTCTTTTTGTTTCAAGACAAAAACGAACGAAAAAAAGAACTGCGCTTGCGGCGTTTGGGTGGTTTCTTTCATGTCAAAATGTTTATTTTACTCGCATAAGATAAATATGAAAGGTATTCATGAGTTCCTTCGAATCGGTTTAACAGGAAAAAAGGAAGGAGAACCTAAAAAACTTTATCAGTTGCTTTCTATAAAGAATGCAGATTAGTTTGTTCGTATTACCTTCTCGAAAATAAAAACCTTTTGGCAGGTCACGCCAATTTTAGAAATTCATTTGAGCCTGAATACGTATTAAGCCGCCCCTTTGATGATTGATGGGAAGTTGGAAATCTTCAAACCTCCGCGATGATACGGTGTACATGGCCACCAACTCAAAGTTGGGAAAAGGCAACCACTCGGCACCAATTTCCAGCTCGTTCACTTTATGACTTCGAGCATCTAATTCGTGCTTTTTACCGCCGTCATAGTAGTGGTAGCGGGTAAAGGGATACAGCAGTTGATCTTTGATTTCCATGCGGTAGTTGAGGGTAACGTAGCCCCCTTCTAAACTTGACGTTTCAATAGTGCCGGTGTGCGGATTAAATTGAGGTCCGCGCCCCCAATTGTATTCTGCCTGAATTCCGAAAGGCCGTGGATACATCACAAAGGTGGCCGCCACGCGTTCATCGGCGAAGGTGCGGTCTTTATTTTCAAGCAACACCCCGTCGCTGATTTGATTGGGACGCAAGGTGTAGTCACCTTTGTACGCTTGAATAGAGGGTTCGATGATTTGACTGCCTATTTCAAACGGGTAGGTCAATCGAGCCACAAGGTGAAGTTTATCGTTTTGTGAATTTTGGTTGGCTGTTTGTCCGTTAAACGCCCCAAAACCAAACACGCCGTAATCGCCGCTGCCTTTGTAGCCGTCGCGCACCAACATTCTAAAGCGTTCTCTCACTTTTTTGGGAGCCCAGTAAAAGAATACGCCGATATCGCGCTCATTGGAAAGCGCACTGTTTAAACCGTCGTTACGATCGAGGGGCAGTCGGTTTTGGCTGGATTGTAAGTTTTCGAATCCAAAAGGTACTTTACTTTGACCTATTCTAAAGCGGAACTCGTTATCTTGATCCAAGCCCACATCAAAGTAAATATCTCGAATTTGTCCGTAATTACGCGTCCCGCCCGCCGAGCTGGCAAAATCGGGCTGAATGTAAAAATAAACCTGTTTGTGAACCTGACCAAAAATAATCACTCGCGCCCGGCGAAGGAAAAAGCCTCCGTCCTCGCCCCAAGAGGCATCACATTGTTGGCATTTCAACTGCGGATTGGTTTCTCCCAACCTGTTGTATCGCACCTGGGCATAACCTCTGATACCAAAGCGTTGATACCACTCTTTAGCTTTGTGGAGAGAATCGCCGGGTACGGCAGCTGTAGGTGCGGGGTCTTGTGCAAGTAGAGAAGTGGTAGCGAGTAACAGGAGTACTTTACATACACTAAATATACGAAGGCTCATTTAATCTTGGGTTAACGTTGGCTTTATATTTGGCGCAAAAGTACAGGCGGTTTTGTCGCAGGGTGTTTTGTCAACTTTACCTCTGTGTTAACTCAATGTTAAGTGTTGAGCCCCTCAATACACTTAAATTTTACCGAAACAGGTTATATTTGAAAATGCAATAAATAGCTCTCACGCCGTCTTTCCAACCAATTTTCTTACCCTCCTCATAAGTGCGGCCGTAATATGAAATGCCCACCTCATAAACGCGAACGTCGGGAAAGCGCGCCATTTTTGCCGTGACTTCGGGTTCAAAGCCAAAGCGTTTTTCTTTTAGATTAATCGGTTTAATTACCTCGCTTTTGAACAGCTTGTAGCACGTTTCCATATCGGTGAGGTTGAGGTTGGTCAACATATTGCTCAAAAACGTGAGGAATTTATTGCCCAGCGAGTGCCAAAAGAACAGAATACGATGCGGATTTCCACCCATAAACCTGGAGCCGTAAACCACATCGGCGTCACCGCTTAAAATAGGCTTAAGCAGTAAATTATACTCTGCGGGGTCGTATTCTAAATCGGCATCTTGAATCACTAAAAAATCGCCCGTAGCCTCTTTTATGGCACGGTGTAGCGCTGCTCCTTTCCCCATATTGCGGGGTTGTTCATACAGTTTTATGTTGAGCTCGGGATGACTTTTAATGTACGCCTCAATTTTTTGCGAGGTATCATCGGTTGAAGCATCGTTTACAATCACGACCTCTTTTTGCAAATCGCCGATGAGCTGAACGTCTCCTATTCGGTTCAAAATCAAATGAATCGTAGCGCCTTCATTATAGGCGGGAATTAAAATGCTAAGCGTTTGCATAGTGTGAATTGAGATGCCGCAAATTAACTAATTTTTTTCTTGCCGGCGTTTTTGAGGGTGATTGATTCGGGTTTTGGTCAGAACCCCAATCCAATGAAAAAGCCGCAACAGTAGATGTTGCGGCTTGCTGAATTTTGTGGGCCCGACGTGACTCGAACACGTGACCGCCTGATTATGAGTCAGGAGCTCTAACCAACTGAGCTACAGGCCCTGCTTTTTTCAAAGCGGGTGCAAAGGTAATATTTTCAGCAATTACGCAAGCATTCCCGGGTTTTTTATTGTTTGACTTTACACCGGGGTTAAACCCAATGCGTGATTTGAATTGCAATAAATACAAAAACGGGCTGAATAACGAGCGAACCTTCGGCGAGTAAAATTAAACGGACATCGGTGGAGTGTCGGTTCAATTTTTTTATGGCCGTGGAGGCCGTGATTTCGCCCGCCCAAAGGGCGAGGAAAATGTGCAGGTCAAAGACATCGAAAAAGAAGTAAGCGGCAAAGTTTCCCAAGGTGTATATCACATTGAGCAATACAGCGATATTTCGTGTGCGATCTTCGCCAAAAACGATCGGCCAAGTTCGCAGGTTTTTAAAAGCATCGGTCTGTATGTCCCGTATATCAAACGGTAGGGTTAAGGCGGTGACCAAGAAAAACCGCACTACTGTGAGATAGATGAGCGAACTCGGCTCTGACCAAGATAAACCCGGTAAAAAGCATGTGGCGTAACTCACAACGGCTGATATGAACAGTGGTTTAACGAGCGGAATTTCACGCAGCGGCGGTACTCCGGTAAAGCCCAATAGCGGGAAGCTGTACAGCGCGCTGATGACGGGTACGGGCAGTAAATACAAGAGCTCGTTGGGGGTTAGGCGAAGCAAAAATAGGACGGACAGCACTGCCCCCGAAATGACCAACAACCACATGAGGGGTTTGGCTTTGGCTGCCGACTTTACCCGTTGCAGGTTGGAGTGTGGAAATTTGTAAACGGCGAAGAGTCTGTGCGCGGGATACAAAAACAGCGTTCCGCTCAATATGGCGCCGCGCAGGTCGTCAAGGTGATGGGGTTGTTGAAGGAGGAGATCTGTCAACGCAATAAGGGCGTACACCACCGCCACGGTGTATAGGTTGGAGTACAGTAAAAATGCTGCCGTTTTTTTCATTTTGAGGTGCACAAATTTAATTCGAATTTTTACAGGGGTATGTGTGGAGGAGGGGTTGATTTTTTACGGGTAGCTATTGGATAGGTTGTGGTTTTTGTCAATGTATTTTGGGATGGAGAACCGGAGTGTCTTAACCTCAGAGGTATGCGCCCGGGAAGTCTAGGTTTCGTTCGACTGCCGCGAGTTGGAAATCGGTTTTTAACCGCAGAGTTGCGCGGAGGTTATCATCCGCGAAAGCTCGGGACTCCTCAGATGTGCACAGAGAGCTTTCACAATTAAAAATTGTAACGTTTTAAGGATGTATAAAACCACCCCAAAGCCCCGCAGGGGTGTTTTCCTCAGCCCCGTCCGAAAAGGCGGGGTATAACGATGCGGTCGGATTTATGGAGCTCTGAAGGAGCGACTGCCGTGATTTGGAAATCGGTTCGTAACCGCAGAGGCTAGCGGAAGTAGTCACGGCGGTGCGCTGAGAATTTTTCTCTGTGCTACTCTGCGATGTACTCTGTGCCACTCTGCGGTTAGTACTATTTGTTTTAACCGCAGAGTTGCGCGGAGGTTATCATCCGCGAAGGCTCGGGACTCCGCAGAGTTACACAGAGGGCGTTTTCCCTTAGCCCCGTCTGTAGGGCGGGGTTTAAGATGTTGGCGGATTTAAGGAGCTCAGAAGGAGCGACTGCCAATTAGCCAACCCATATCGGTATTACTCCTCCAATACGGTGAGTCTGAAATCGATCGGATTCAAATTTTCGCGCACCTTCTCAATAACGGCTTCGCCAAATTCCCGGTACAACATAAAAATGTTCTCCCTCCTCTCCTGCAAACTGTTGCCGGGGTACACTTCTCGGCGCAAGGCTTCAATGCGATTCAAAATGATTTTGTTTTTCTTTTTTTCGGCGCGCAAAAGCTTCTTCTCTAAATTGTTGATGTAGTGCAAGTGCTTCACCTCCGCCGCTTGGGCCGAGTTCTTCAATGTGGAGTCACTCTCACTCATTTGCCGTTTTATACTCGAAAATATTTCTTGCAACCGCGCTTTCTCGTCTTGAAAATGCAGAATGTTATCAGAGGATTCAATCACTTTGCGCTTTGTGAGTTCATGCTCATCCAAAAATAAATCTTCGGTAGATAAATTGAGCTGTTGTTGCTTTTTTTGCGCTTTTTTGGTCATGACCAATACGGAGTTACGCAACAAAACCACCGGATAAAAAACGCCGTAAGCATCAAACGCCTTTTTCAATTGTAACCAATAAGCCACCTCGGCACTGCCGCCGATGTATGCGATATTGGGCAGAATGGTTTCCTGATACATCGGGCGCAGTGCGACGTTCGGACTAAACCTCTCGGGCCGGGTTTCGAGCTCTTTACGCATTTCGGATGGTGAAAATTGCAGGTCGGTGTGCTCCACGTAAAAAGTACCTCCTTTTTTTATGATGCGGTTGCGCGACTCATCGGTGAGGTAAAACAAGTTGATTTCGCGCGGAGTAATTTGTTTTTTGTACCCTGCAGCTTCCAGCGTGGCCGCGCTCTCTTCAATGAGCGTGTTGGCGGCATTGCTCTCCAAATCGCGACCGGCGGTTTGTATAAATTCCCGTTTGAAATCGGCATCATCACTGTTCACAATCACCAGTCCGTACTTCCCGAACCACTTGTTCACCAACTCGAAAACCGCATTGCCGTAATTCTCCTGCTCCAAACAGGCTCTCAACTCATCGATGAGGTGAATATCGGCCAATTGTGATTTTAAATCGGCGTGCAGCTCATTCACCACACTTGAGAGTCCGTCAGTTGTGAACCTGCCCACCGCGCCCGTTTGATTGGTGTTCCAACGGTACTTTTTGTGGTGAACATACGTGTGGTTCACCTCTTCAAAGTCGTGATCTTCACCGGCGGGCCAATATACGGGCACAAACCTGTAATCGGGGAATTTTTCATTGAGTTCCCGCGCTAAATTTAAGGTGCTCAAAATTTTCCACACAAAATAAAGTGGTCCCGTAAATAAGTTGAGCTGGTGGCCTGTGGTTACCGTAAATGTTTTTTCATTTGCCAGCGAGGCAATATTATCTTCAACCCTGCTTGAGGTGTTAACACCGCTGTACCGCTCTTTGAGTTTGCGCACCAAAAGGGTGCGGTTCACCGGGTGGTTTAATCGCTGTTTAAACGCTTTTTCAATACCTTGTAATGACGGACTAAACCCGTAAAAAGGAGCTAACTCACTTTTCCCTGCGAGGTAGTCGCGAGTGAGGGAAGAGAGCATTCCCGCTTTTTCATACGTTACCCGCGTGCACTTCATACGGCGGGCACTTCTTTAGCCACAGTGGCATACAAATCGTAATAATCGGCTTTTTCCACCGTGGCATACACAAAGTCGCCCACGCGCAGGTGGTTATCTTCTGTTACGGGAATAATCACCTCGTTATCCACCTCGGGGGAGTCTTGCTCGGTTCTTCCAATGTAGGTCCCGTTCTCTACTCGATCAATCAGCACCTTGTAGGTTTTACCTACGCGTACTTGGTTCAACTCTAAAGAAATACCGCTTTGCAATTCCATAATGGCTTCGGCGCGTTCTTGTTTTACCTCTTCGGGTACATCGTCTTCTTTAGAGTAGGCATGTGTATTTTCTTCATGAGAATACGGGAAAACGCCCAACCTGTCGAATCGCGTCTCGGCCACCCAGTCGTAAAGCTCTTGAAAATCGGCCTCCGTTTCACCGGGGAATCCCGTTATTAAGGTGGTTCGCAATGCAATTTCGGGCATTTTCTCCCTTATTTCACTCACTACCTTACGCGTTTTTTTACTCGTGATGAGTCGGCGCATTGATTTGAGCATATTGTCGCTGATATGTTGCAGGGGCATATCCAAATAATTGCAAATGTTATCGTGCTTTTTCATTACATCAATAACATCCATGGGGAATGCTGCGGGGTAAGCGTAGTGAAGTCTGATCCAATCTATTCCCTCCACTGCGGCCAATTGCTCCAAGAGTTCGGCCAAATTGCGTTTTTTGTATATATCTAATCCATAGTACGTTAAATCTTGCGCGATGAGGATGAGTTCTCGAGTGCCTTGTGCGGCCAATTTTTTGGCGCTTTGCACCAACTCCTCAATAGGTTTGGAAACGTGTTTTCCCCTCATAAGCGGAATAGCGCAAAAGGCGCACGGCCTGTCACATCCCTCGGCAATTTTGAGGTAAGCAAAGTGCGCGGGGGTGGTGAGTAAGCGTTCACCTATGAGTTCTTTTTTATAATCGGCTTTTAGGGTTTTGAGTAATCGGGGTAAATCGCGCGTACCAAAGTAGGCGTCAATGTTGGGTATTTCTTTTTCGAGCTCGGGCTTGTAGCGTTGCGATAAACATCCCGTTACGTAAACTTTTTCCACTTCGCCGCGCTCTTTGGCGGCACTCCAACCCAAAATGGTATCGATAGATTCTTGTTTGGCGTTTTCAATAAAACCGCACGTGTTGATGATGACAATTTCCGCATCGCGGGAGGGGTCTTCATGGTGCACATCGAATTGATTGGCCTTGAGCTGACCCATCAACACCTCGCTATCGTAAATATTTTTGGAACACCCGAGGGTGACCACATTGACCTTATTTTTCTTTAATGTTTTCGTTTTCATGCGTTTTAATCGCTTTTAGAGTTGAGTCATTCCGTGCGAATGAGGTATTTTGAGCCGTTGCGGCGTGCACTGCAAAAAGTGCGGCTCTGCTTTGCTTTACCGTTCGGGTTGAACGCGAACGCCGGGGTTTTGTTCCGGCCGGGGGTTGCAGAGGAGGCGGGTTCTGACCAAAAAGGCGAATATTTTATTATTCACCAAAAAGGGAATCGACAAACTCATATTTATTAAACACCTGCAAGTGGTCGAGCTGCTCGCCCACGCCAATGTACCGCACCGGAATTTTGAGTTGGTCAGATATTCCTATAACCACACCGCCCTTAGCCGTGCCATCTAACTTGGTGAGTGCCATGCCTGTTACCTCGGTAACTTTTGTAAACTGTTTGGCCTGTTCAATGGCGTTTTGACCTGTTGAGGCGTCGAGCACCAAAAGCACCTCGTGAGGCGTATTGGGCAGTACCTTTTGCATAACCTTTTTGATTTTGCCCAACTCATTCATGAGCCCCACCTTGTTGTGGAGTCGGCCCGCGGTATCCACAATCACCACATCGGCGTTTTTGGCCTTGGCGGCGTTGAGTGTATCAAAAGCCACTGAAGCGGGATCGGCGCCTTGTTTTTGGGTAATTACGGGCACATTAACGCGCTCGCCCCAAACCTGCAATTGCTCAATGGCGGCGGCTCTAAATGTATCAGCTGCACCCAGCACCACGCTTTTTCCCGATTGTTTAAATTGGTGGGCCAGCTTACCAATGGTAGTGGTTTTGCCTACACCGTTCACGCCAACCACCATAATAACGTACGGACCCTCAGTGGGAGGCAGTGAAAAACCTTTTGCCGTGCCGTTGTCGTTTTCTTCGAGCAGGGCGGTAATTTCATCACGTAAAATTTGGTTGAGTTCAGAGGTGCCGAAGTATTTATCTTTAGCCACTCTGTTTTCAATGCGTTCAATGATTTTAAGTGTGGTATCAACGCCAACATCTGAGGTCACTAAAATTTCCTCTAAATCGTCAAGAACCTCGTCATCCACTTTTGATTTTCCCGCAACGGAGCGGGTGAGTTTGCTAAAAAAGCCCTCTTTGGTTTTGGATAAGCCCTCATTGAGGTTTTTCTTTTTTTCTTTTGAAAAAATACTGAATAAGCCCATGTGATTTATGGTTAAAAGTAGGTTGCAAAAGTATTCAAATTAATTGTTTTTTTGGTCAGAACCGGGAAGAGACAGAGTGAGAAACAGGGCGACCCACGAAGGCTCGGGGCAGACCGTAAGCTGTGAGCTGAAAACCGTGAGCTAAAAAGACGTTGCGGGTGAAATCACGAATACTACAAGGAACGAGAAGGACAAGGTCGAGGACAAGGACAAGGACAAGGACAAGGTCGAGGACAAGGACAAGGTCGAGGATTGAGGTTGAGGATTGAGGTTTCCCGAACAAGAAGCTTTAGCGGAATAAAATTCCGAAGCTTCTAAGTCGGGACGGCCTGCGGCCGGAAATGGGTGAACCGTAAGCAGTAAACCGTGAGCTGAAAAGACGTGAGCTGAAAAGGCGTTGCAGGTGGAATCACAATTACTACAAGGAACGAGAAAGACGAGGTTGAGATACAAGGGGATAGCTAACTGCCAAAGGCCAATGGCTAAGTGCTCCGGATAAGCCGTTTGAAGAGTTTCTCGCAAAGCCGCGAAGCGCTGAAGCTCAACCCGAACAATCAATACTGAAGTTGAATCACGACAGACCGGCAACTTAAAAAACTAAAGTCGAGGAGATTTGACGCTATATCAACCCGGCGCGGCGCAGGAGGGCGTCGGGGTCGGCTTCCCTGCCTCTAAACCTTTTGTATAATTCAGCGGGATGTTCAGAGCCGCCCGCCTCCAGAATGTATTTTTTAAATCGTGCTGCCGTTTCCGAATCGAAAATGCCCTTTTCCAAGAAAGCCTCAAATGCATCGGCGTCGAGAACCTCAGCCCACTTATAGCTGTAATAACCGGCACTGTAACCACCTTGAAACAAATGGTGAAACTGACAACTCATTGAAGTCCCTTCAACGGGTGGAAGTAAATCTGTAGGGGTAAAAGCCATAGACTCCACATCTGCCACAGAGTGATTTTTAAGAACATCGGGGCTTTTCACATGATGCCACTTCATGTCCAGCATTCCCAAACTCACCTGCCTAACGGTTTGGTAACCCTCATTAAAGTTGGCGCTTTTTTTGATTTTTTCTACTAAGTCGGCCGGTATTTTCTCGCCCGTTTCGTAGTGCCTTGCGAATAAATCCAAACACTCTTTTTCATAGCACCAATTCTCCATCAATTGTGAGGGCAGCTCAACAAAATCCCAAAATACACTTGTACCCGTAATTCCGGGGTACCTGCCTTTACTCAACATGCCGTGTAAAGCATGTCCAAACTCATGGAATAAAGTAGTTACTTCATTGAATGTGAGCAGTGAAGGGTTTTTTCCTGTGGGTTTGGTGAAGTTGCACACAATGGAAATGTGTGGTCGCTCATCTACATTGTTTTGTTTTCGCTGCT
>PXEK01000210.1 GCA_003564735.1 Cryomorphaceae bacterium | reverse complement strand
ATAACTGCATTTCGCTTCATAACCTAATCAACTTAAACGTTATTCCGGCCCCGTTTTCTCCTAAAACCTCAGCTATGTAAAAACCTTTCCGCAATTCATCGGGCAAAATGGAGCATTGCCGGCCACCCGAACAATTTACCTGTTTCACCATTCGCCCGTTGGTGTCAAACACCCTCACTACACTCAAGCGATTACCTTTTATATTTTCGAAAATTACAGGTGCGGCACCGGCCGTAAAACCCGCAGAATTCATCATAATCACATCACCTTCACGCTCACCAGAAAGGTTATTCGCAGCAATTCCCACCAAGTCTCCGGGAGCCGGAAAAACGGGTTTTTCAATAAAGCCGCGTTCAGCAAAAATGTGCGCCAAATAAGGAATATTCTCACCTCCTTCAATCAGCGTATCAGCACGCATGAACAGCCTTGCCGCTTGTTCCATATCCATAAATGATACATAACTATACAATGATTCAAGAAAAAGCCGATGCGTTACATCACGCCCCAAATTATTTTCAACATGAAACAGCGCTCCCGACCACATAGGTGCATCACCGTAAATGCGCATTTCTAACTGATTGGGATAGACTCTATTGGTCCAAGCTACTCTGCCGTCCCAAAACTCGTTATGACCATCCCAATTAAAAACCTTTCGATAATCATGCGAATTGATATCTCTCGAATAAGAGGTGGCGAAATAATCACAAAAACCCTCTTCAATGGCCTGCCTTTGTGTGCCGCTATTTGTATTGGGTGAAATGCTGAAAGATACGGCATGGCCGTACTCGTGAATAACCACATCGGCATCCTCGGCATCATCAACTCCTCCCGTACCAAATGAAATACGCATTTGCCCGCCAATCACATCAAAAAAAGACAGGTCTTGGCCAAAAAGTGCGTTGGCATCCACTTCTACCACCTCATCAACATCATTCTCATAACCGATACTTTCGAGGTATTTCCAAAATTGAGTAATGTGATAAAATGCATTAACATCCTCAAACTCGGGGTCTGACCTATTGAAGAAAAAGGTGTCGTTTTCACTCGTTGTGGGAGGAATAACCGGCGGACTATGCTCTGTAATGATTACATGGCCATTTATCAATTTGTACAATGAGTCTGCGCTATCAAAAGTGAGTTCCAAAAATACAGTATCAAGTTCGGCATCTAAAAAAGGGTTAGTTTCGTCGTTATTGTCCACAAAAGGCCCTCCGTAAACCGTTTCGGCTGAGGTTATGGGGTTGGGTTGAAAAACCGTAGCCACCGCGGTGGCAGGCCCTGTACCCGAGCCATTCAACCTACGCATAACGATTTCGCCCCTTTCATCTCTCAACTCTAGAAACGCCAAGCCGTTATCATCTAAAACCTCTTCACGCTTAACCGCAATCAACAAATCTGCATCTAATAGAAAATATGCGTCAGCTCCTTCAAAAGGAGTCTCCACGGTTATTTTTTCCACCGGCAAAAAACTGTTGGCCACCAAAACCGATGCCCCTTCACGATTAGGAATACTCACCTTAGCGACGGCATCCAAAACGGGGAAACCGTTAATCCTTTCCCTGTACTCATAGACCATTGCCCCCGGAGAAACACGGGTATTTACCAATTCAAAAGGAAGCTCTCCAGCGCCCGTGCGGGTCATGAGGCACTTTTGCAAATAGCCATCCGGCTCAAGGCCTTTTTCGTAAGCGAAAAATTGAAGCTCGGCGCTTTGGACTTCAAAATCATCACCGCCAAAGTCATCATGTTTTTGCGCGTACAATGTGCTCGAGCCTAATAAAAATAAGAGACAACATACGGTGTAGAATCGGAGAAATAACATAATTGATTTCAAAAAATACACTCTTTAATTTTCACAAGTTCATCACCGGGGTAAGGCTCAAAGGCCTTTTCTAAAGCATCACATTTTCTAATGCTCACATAAAACTCCAGTTTTACCTCTTGCATAAAATCGCGACTTGAAACAGTGGCGTTTAACTGTTCCAGCAAACGTTCAATAGTACCCAAACGAGTGTAATCGGTTTTTAGTTTATATACCGCGACCCGGCTCAACGTTTTCACACTACCATTTTCAAGTGCCATTGCCGCTGCGGTTTTATATGCATTAATCAAACCGGAAACGCCCAATTTCACCCCGCCGTAATAACGAACTACGGCTATGGCCGTATTGTGGAGTTTTGCCGCTTCAATTTGATTGAGTATAGGGCTCCCGGCCGAGTTGGAAGGTTCACCATCGTCATTTGCCCTTTTAATGGAGTTTTCAAATCCAATCACATATCCCGAACAAACATGAACGGCGCCCGGGTGATTCTTTTTTAATTCCTTCACCCTTTCTTCGGCAGCCTCCCGTGAAACAGCCGGATATGCAAAAGCTGTAAAAGTGCTGCCTTTTTCTTTGTACTCACCCGCACACTCCTTAGCAATGACTTTATAATCGGGGTTTACCGTCATAAATTCAACCCTTTTTCAGGCTTGAGATGGTTTGTGCGGGATTTTCGGATTTAAAAACAAAACTTCCCGCAACCAAGGCATTGGCTCCCGCGGCAACCAACTCCTTAGCGTTGTTTGAGTTCACACCCCCATCAACCTCAATAATCAATTCGGGATTCAGTACAGAAGCCATTTCCCTGAGCTCTTCCACTTTGCTGTAGGTGTTTTCAATAAATGATTGTCCGCCAAAACCGGGGTTCACACTCATAATCAACACGAGGTCAATTTCAGCTAAAATATCTTCAAGAAGCGTTACAGAAGTGTGCGGATTTATGGAAACCCCCGCCTTCATGCCGGCTTTTTTAATTTCTTGAATAGTCCGGTGCAAGTGCGTTGAGGCTTCCAAATGTACCGTTAAAATATCGGCACCCGCCTCTTTGAAGTCTTTAATGTAGCGCTCGGGCTGTACAATCATGAGGTGAACATCCATGGGCTTTTTCGCGTGCTTTTTAATGGCTTTTATCACAGGCATTCCAAAGCTGATGTTGGGCACAAAAACCCCGTCCATCACATCAATATGAAACCAATCGGCCTCACTGTTATTCAACATTTCACATTCACTTTGCAAGTTGGCAAAATCGCTTGCCAAAATGGAGGGTGCAATTATTACGTTTTTATTTTTCATGGTATTTTATATATCGGTCAGAACCCAAACGGCGGTACTTCAATTTAAGGGCAAAGGTAATAACCCCGACGGTAATTCATCTTTGAAATGTAAATAGCCGGATACCGGCCTAAAAACATTTTAGGGCGTTGGGTTTGGTTCTGACCAAAAAAAGAAAAAGTTATTGGCTGTTTACGTACCTTTACCCCCGAAAATGCGTAAAGAAGTATCAATTTAAAATAAACGAATGGGCAGATCACAAGAAACCTTCAACAAGAAGGAAAAAGAAAAAAAGAAACGAAAAAAGAAAGAGGAAAAACTCAAGAAAAAAGAAGAGCGTAAAGCCGCTGAAAAAGACGGTTTTGACGATATGATTGCTTATGTGGATGAGCATGGCAACATTACGGACACTCCACCCGATCCCGACAAAAAGAAAGATGAAATAAACGCCGAGGATATTGTGGTTGGAGTTCCTAAAAAGAGCGAAACGGAGCCTGAGGAAACCATCAGAAAGGGAAAAGTTACGTTTTTCAATGATTCAAAAGGCTACGGTTTTATAAAAGACCAATCATCACAAGAGAGTATTTTTGTTCATGCCAACGGTTTAGTTGATCAAATTACCGAAAATGACAAAGTCACTTTTGAAATTGAACAAGGAAACAGAGGGCCGCAAGCCGTGAACGTTACTTTACAATAATTTATCGTGAAACCTCCGAGGTCATTCGGAGGTTTTTTTTATTTCAATCTGTTTGTACATGGAAGCCCGAAAAGCACTTCAAAAGGCTCTGGAAAAAAACCTCAACTTCACATTGTACCGACTCCCGGGAGAAGACCAAGCGCAATGGATGGGGACACACCAAACCAACTGCACTAGAAGTAATATACCGTTAGATCAGGAAGGCTTCATTTTCCACCCTTTTACTACAGCACAAGCTCCCATATTATTCTTAAACGCTGATTATTCGGGCACTTATCCCGGCAAGCGTTTTTCAAGCTTTGCCGAATCCGGTTCACCCAATAAAAAAAGGGAAAACCTTTTTAAGGCAATAAACAAAAAAGAATACATCTCAAAATTGAGCAAGGCTAAGGCGGAAATGACGGACAAAAAAATAGACAAGTTTATTTTTTCACGCGTAGCGAAATTATCCGCATTTCCTACACATAAAATACACTCCCTTTTTGAATGGCTGAGCAAGTTGTACCCCGATGCTATGGTTTATCTTTTCAATCATCATGGTGAGGGCCTTTGGATTGGAGCCACCCCTGAGGTTTTTCTATCGAAACGAGGCGCTAAGTTAACCACACATTCACTGGCCGGCACGCAATCACGCGAAGAGGACAATAATTACAAGTGGGGAAAAAAAGAACGTGATGAACAGGCTTACGTAACGCATTTCATTGAAGAAACTTTGCAAAAACAGCAAGCACATTACGAAAAAAACGGCCCTTTTACAATAGAAGCCGGTCCCGTGGCACATTTAAAAACCGTTTTTTCAATTCAATCAAAAACGGTACATAACATTAACGAATTAATTAAAGACCTACATCCCACACCCGCGGTTTGCGGCCTTCCCAAAGACAATGCAATTAACTTTATTATCGCTACCGAAAAACACGAAAGAAAATACTACACGGGATTTTTAGGGCCGGTTAAGTCGAACGGAGATTTCAACTTCTATGTAAACCTACGCAGTATGTACCTAAACTCGAAGTATATGAATCTATTTTTGGGTGGAGGCATCACAGCCGACTCTGACCCCAAAAGTGAATGGGAAGAGACCTGCTTGAAAGCTGAAACATTAACTAAGGTAATAGAGAGTGTGAGCGCCACTCAACACAAATAAGTACAATTGTCAAGGTACTTGTAAATTTAAGGTACTAGAAGATTTGCCACCACTTTTTGTGGTGCTCATCTTCCTCGTAATATCCATATCCATAGCCATATCCATAGCCGTAACCATAGCCGTAACCATAGCCGTAGCCGTAGCCCTTCTTCAATTGCACGTCATTAAACACCAAGGTTAGGTTTTTGAACTCTTTTTCCTTGTAATACCTATTTATGGGTTCGAGCAGTTCTGTGCGCGTGTAGTTTTGCCTAACAACGTACATATTAATATCTGAAGTACGCATTAACTCCATAGAGTCGGCCACAAGCCCCATGGGAGGAGTATCCAGAATAATGTAATCGTAGTCTTTCTTCAACTCCGCAATCATTTTTTCAAATCTACTGCTAATGATAAGTTCAGAGGGGTTGGGCGGAATTGGCCCGGCAGATATAATGTCCAAGTCGTTTATTCCTGTCGATTGAATAATGTCATTTAGTTCCTCTTGATTTGCCAGATAATTAGTTACCCCAACTTGATTGGTAAGGTCAAAGTCGTTAAAAATTTTGGGTTTTCTCAAATCCATCCCGATCAGGAGTGTTTTTTTACCGCTATTGGCAAAAACCGTGGATAAGTTCATGGCGCAAAAAGTTTTTCCTTCACCACCCACCGAGCTGGTTACCAGAATGACTTTACAAGCACCTTGTTCGATATCTTCAGCCTTTTTTTCGAAAAACTGAAGGTTGGTACGTATAGCTCTAAACGCCTCTGAAACGGATGATTTTGGTTTTTTATGAACTATCAAGTTAGAGTCAATATTAGAGTGGCCAACCATACCCACTACGGGGATTTTAGTGATTTTAGCTAAATCAGAGGGGCTCTTAATTCGATTATCCAGAAAATCGAGTACCACGGTGGCTCCTATCGGAATTATAAAACCGATCATAAAAGCAATAGCCAGGTTCCTCCCCCTTTTGGGGTATATGGGCGGCTGACCCAAATTACGAGCTTGATCAATGAAGCGTGTATCTGCGGTGTTGCCGGCTTTGGTTACACTGGCATCCGCTAGGCGCTCGAGCAAAAACGTGTATTGCTCGTCTACGACCTCATACTGGCGCTTTATATTAATAAAACGCTGTTCTTTTAAAGGCAGCTTACTTATATCGCTTTCGATATCGCTTTGTTCACTATATAAATTATCAAGTCGTATGCTTTGTGCATTTATTAAACTGTTGATGTTCTCCTTTAGTGTGCGGCTGGTTTCCCTCATTTGCTCATTGAGCCTTCGCATAGCGGGATTCGACTCTTCGAGGGTGTAACGGTAGTTTGCTCGTTCTAAACTTAAGTCTACCAACTTATTCACCAAACTCAACAAAATGGGATCATCAATACCGGCTACGGAAGGCGCTACGAGTCCGCTAAAGTCTGAGTTTTCATCAATGTAATTTAATAAATAATTGTAGTATTTGGTTGCGAGTTGCTCCCTATTTATTTCTGTTTGGACACGTAAAAACCTCTCCAGTGTATTTTGAGATTCAGCCGTGATATCAATCATTTCATTCTCTTTCCTGAACAACTCTATTTTTGTTTCGGCACTTCTAAGCGAATCAGCAACACTACTCAGCTGTTTTTCAATAAATTGAATTGTATTTTCTGACGCTTGATTTTTTTCGTAAAGCTCGTACTCCTGAAGTACCTCCACAGTCGTATTTAAATAATCGACTATTTTTTGTTTGCTGGGGTTACTCAGGGTTAGTTTTAGAAGTGATGCCTTCTCGTTCTCTTGCACTACCTTAATACCTTTAGCAAAGCTTGGAACTATACTTTCATAATTGACAAACCTGATATAGTTTTTTACGTCAGAATCCTCTGCCGACCCTTTAATAGATTCGCTTTTTGGTGTGAGTTTAATTTTTAGAAAATCGTTTTCAAACCACTCTTTGTAGGGTATATGCTTGCCGGAATTAAAGCCGTTAGTGGCTACAGTTGTATCCTTATTTAATTCATAAATAGTTGCAGATATAGTATCAGCCAACTCGGGAATCAGGAGTTTATAACCTTTCGGTTCCAACACTACCTCAATTTGTTTACCCGTAATTTGAGGATGTAATTTATCGAATTCGATTTCAAAAGGCATGCTCTTGTAGCCTTCTACCTTTTGGATTCGACCCTCTCTGTGCATTTGCAACTCAAGGTTGAGCCGCTTTACCACTTGTAGGTTGTGCTCGTAAGATTCAAGTGTGGCAATTTTAGTCAATATTTGATCACTGGCTCCCCCCCAGTTAAAAACAACACTCATGGATCTTGAGCTGTGAGCATTATTGTCTTTTTGAACATGTACTAAAGCTGACACCTCATATTTATCGGTGGTGTAACGATTGACAATGTAAGCTATACCCAAGGCTATGGTCACAGAAATAGCCACAATTTTCCATTGTGCCAATATTTTAAAAACGAGTTCTTTTACATCAAACTCATTTTCTTCCTCTTCGTATTGTTGGTTATTTTCAGTATTCATTGAAAAAAGTAAAGGTTGTTAGCGTGTTAGGCTTACCACAGCAATAATTAGTGCTAAACCACTGGAAACCGCTGAAATGATAGTCGTAAGTGTTTGTGCACCTGTCACACCCACACCGTAAGATTTTGCCCTTAAAGGTTCAACGTATATTACATCATTGGGCTGAATAAAGTACAGTGGACTTGACATTAAGCTTTGATCTAGTAGGTTTATTGTGTGAACCTTTGATCCTTCGGGATATTGCCTTATAATCCTCACATTTTCACGGTCTGCCACCATATTTAAGTCATTGCATTGGGCAATAGCCTCAAAAATGGTAGCTTGATTTTGTAGAATCACGTGTTTCCCCGGTGCGTTGAATTCTCCCAAAGCCGCAAACCGCAAACCGCCCAGGCGAACAGACAGAAAATACTCTTTAAAATACTCCTTTATTCTCTCATCCAAGGTTTCTTTAACCTCTCCTATAGTGAATCCTTCAACCTTTACATCTCCTAAAACAGGTAAACTGATATAGCCGCTGTCATTCACGGAATAACCTGTCATATAGTAAATATCACCACCGCCTTGAACCCCCATACGCATCATTTGATTCCCTTGCTGCCCGCCGCCTTGACCGGAGAAATATCTATTTATCTCCTCATCGGGTGAAGTAATTTGAACATCAATAATATCGTTAACCTGAAGCCTGTAATGACTTCTATCGTAATTAAAAGCGATACTATCCAAAGGGGGTTGCCCTTTTTGGCTTTGTAAGTAAACCATTTTTCGCTTAGGTACACAACCGAAAGTTGCTAAAAGTGCGAAAATAACTAAGTAATAAAAAAGTTTCATAATTGGAATTTATCCTTCCTTCAAAAATCGCTCAAAAGTACTATTAAATTGCATTTTAGCTATAGGAAAAGTTGTTTTAAATCGCAATTGAAATGCAAAGCGGTTGCCCGGCATCATTACCTAAAACTCATTCACTTCCCTTTCCCAATTTTGTTTTACGTAAGGTCTTCTGTTTTTTCTGTAATAAACATCTCCCCAAGAATACTCCTCTTTTACGAATTCGTGCCCTACTTCTCCCCTCACAATTACAATGGTAGTAATGGTTCTATTTCCTTTTTCTTCAACATTTTCAGTTTTACCTTCCGGATACTTTTCAGCCAACTCGTAATTAAACCTGCTCAAATTACTGTTGAACTTTGCCAGTCTTTCACGCTCCGCCTCTTGTAGGTTGTATATTTTCTTTATTTGGTCTTGAGGATAGCTCTCTTGAGGCATTAAGCCCGCTGCTCTTTCATAAGCAGATCGTGCCCGGCGGTAATTTTCGTTAGCCATGAAACTGTCTGCTTCTGCAATGGCTTTTTGATAATTCTCCTCCATTTCCTGCCTCAATCTTTCCTTCTCTAACCTCTCTTGTTCCTCCTTTTCAAGTTGAGCTAATAACTCTTGAATTTCTTCTATTTTCAGTTCGGGCTCTTTTTCTTCAGGTAAAATTCCCGCGGCGGTTTCATAGTGCTTGATGGCTTCTTCATACTTCTCTTTAGCCAAATTATTAGCAGCCAACTGCATGGCGGTGTTATATTTACGCTGCTTTTCTTCCATTTCCGCCTGAGCTTTCAATTCCGCTTCTTCTTTTCGATTTCTTTCGGCTATAAGTTGCTCTACCCTTGCTTTTTCTTCTTTAGCTTTATTTCGTGAGGGAATTAAATCAATAGCCTCGTCAAGTTGGGTAATTGCTTGCTCATACGCCTCGGTGCTCACGCTTTTACCTGCTTTAGCGACAAGCTCATCATAGCGTTCCTCTTTTTCAGTAGCCAGAGCAGCCAGCCGTTCACGTTCTCTTTGCAACTCTTTGAGCTGTTTAACCATATCATTTGCCTTCTCTATTTGCTGCTTTGGATAATTCTCCTCAGGCATGATACTCAACGCTTCAGTGTAAACATCTATAGCCTTCACATATTGGCTATCGGCGAAAAGCTCATCAGCTTCCTTTACTTTTTCGTTGTAGTCGGCCCGTGCTTTTTCAGCTTCTTCTTTTTGGGCTCTCAATTCTGCAGCCTTAGCTTCTTTTTCTTTTGCAACAATTTCATTGAGCTTTAAAATCTGCTGCTTGGGATATTCCTCATCCGGTTTAAGTGATGATGCTGTTTGATATTCTACAGCGGCCTGCTTCCAGTCTTCAGCTTTAAAAGCCTCATCACCTGCTTTTAAACTTCTCGCATATTCTTGTTCGTTTAACTCAATTCTCTTTTCAATTTGTTTAATCTCTTCAAGCTTTTTAGCGGGATAATCTTTATCATCGAATATGTTT
>PXEK01000138.1 GCA_003564735.1 Cryomorphaceae bacterium | reverse complement strand
TTGAATAGTTTACAGCTCACTCAATAGCTAAATTCAGCAACCAAAACCTCAAAAATCCAACCTAAACCCCGCTTTAATGCACCTCAAATACTCGGTTCTGACCAAAATAATGCGCGGTTTTACCTCTTTTACGGTTTAAAGTGGTATACCTTATATATATGTTCAGAAATAGCTCGATTCACAAGGTTGATTTCATTTCCTATTTATTCGAGAATACGTTTTATTTTCGCGACAGATGAAAATAGCGGTAAATACAAGGCTACTCCTCAAAAATAAGATTGAGGGCATAGGAAGATTCAGCGAAGAATCGCTCAAACGAGTGATAAGGGCTATGCCGGAACACGAGTTTCTTTTTATTTTTGATCGGGAATGGGATGAAGATTTCATTTTCTCTGAAAACATTACGCCTATTATGGTGTCGCCACCTACCCGACATCCGTTTTTGATGTACGCTTGGTTCGAGTGGATGATTCCGCCCGTCATGCGGAAACATAAGTGTGATTTGTTTTTTTCTCCCGACGGACATATCTCTTTGAACAGTGATTTAAAGCAATTGCCGGTAATTCACGATTTAAATTTTGAGCATTATCCTAAATTACTACCCAAAACGGTGCGTAATTACTACAAATTCTACTTTCCAAAGTATGCGAACAAGGCCACGCGCATTGCAACGGTTTCACAGTTTTCGGCGAAGGACATCGCCCATCGTTACCAAGTGAATCGAGATAAAATTGACGTGGTATATAATGGGGTTTCAAGCGAGTTTATGCCCATAAGTGAACAGGAGAAAGAAAAAACACGTAACCGATTGGCAAAGGCAAACCCCTACTTCGTTTATGCGGGAGCTTTACAGCCGCGCAAAAATATTGACGGACTATTGAAGAGTTTTGACCTGTTTAAAAAGTCGGGGCAACACCCACATAAGTTGGTTTTAGTTGGGGAAAAACGCTGGTGGGGCAGCGGGGCATCAGTCGCATATGAAGATATGGATTACCGCGATGATGTTTTATTTACCGGGCGATTAGACGGTGCAGACTTGAATCGTGCGTTGAGCGCCTCCACCGCTCTCGTATATGTGTCTCTTTTTGAGGGTTTTGGTATCCCGATTTTGGAAGCTATGGCGGCGGAAACGGCGGTAATCACCTCCGGCATCACTTCAATGCCTGAGGTGGCAGGCGAAGCCGCACTAAAGGTGAGTCCGTTCGACCCCCAAAACATTGCCGATGCCATGGAAAAGCTGGCTTGTGATAATCAGGTACGCTCGGCTCTGATTGAAGAAGGCAAAAAACAGCGAGAAGTTTTTTCTTGGGATAGAACGGCTGAATTATTACGTGACTCCATAAATAAGACACTCGATCAAGCATAAATTAAATCGTAAACTATGCCTTTGAAAGCTTTCTTTCAGAACCGTGTACTCGAAGCCGGTTGCGACGAGGCGGGTAGAGGGTGTTTGGCCGGACCGGTATTTGCCGCCGCAGTGATTTTACCTGCCGATTTTGATAATGATTTATTGAACGATTCGAAAAAACTCAGCGCAAAAAACAGAGATATATTGCGCCGTATTATCGAGACAGAGGCCACAGCTTTTGCGGTGTGCAGCCTTTCGCCCGCCGAAATAGATAAAATAAATATTTTAAATGCCTCGATTCTCGCTATGCACAAAGCGGTGGAATCACTCAAACAAACTCCCGGGCATTTACTTATTGACGGGAACAGATTTCATCCCGTGGCGGGAATACCGCATACCTGTGTTGTAAAAGGAGACGGAAAGTACATGTCTATTGCCGCCGCATCCATACTGGCTAAAACCTACCGTGACGAGTACATGGAGAAAATAGGAACCGACTACCCCGCTTATGATTGGGAAACCAACAAAGGATACCCAACAAAAAAGCACAAAGCAGCTATTAGGGAGCACGGACTCACACCACATCACCGCATCAGCTTTAAATCAACTTAAATCAAATCTCTTACCCAACAAGTGACATGCGGCATTTACCGGCGCTTCGGTACTTACCCGTATCTTTGTCGCAAGAAAAAGAAAATATGAAAAAACTTACGGCTACTCAGGAAAAATCACGGAAGAAGAAATTCAAAAAAATCTTGGAAACCCTTCAATCAGGTACGACTCCGGAGATTTTAGAGGCTTGCAAAAAACTGAAAGAGCACGGTGATGCTGAGGCTGTTCCCGTTATGATTGACTTACTGATCAACCACTCAGACCCTGAGGTGGTTACAGAAATGAAAAAGATATTCAAAGGGTTAAATGATCATGAAGCGATTACTCCAATTCTCAATGCGGTTGAGCAAGATATTGGTACAAAAAATAAGATTTTCTTGCTTTCGGCCATTTGGGAATCTGGGCTCAATGCGGGAAAACACATCGACCAACTCACTCAAATTTCCACACAGGCCGGTAATGAAGAAATCATTGAAATATTGACTGTTGTCGATTACGTGGATAACGAGATTCCCGAAAAAACCCTCACAGAAAACTTAAAACTCATTCGAACAGCAGTAGAAAAAGAGAAAAATAGCTAAACACGTAAAAAATTGTTGCTTACTTATGCTGAAGTGCTCACAGAGAAACTCATAGGGTAAGCACGCCTTTACATCAGGAATAGCCTTAGCGCATCTAAGCCGTATTATGCTCCACAGTGTTTCTTTATTTTTTCCAAGGCGATAAATAAACAAAACCCTTTACACTCATCACAGCGAATAACTTGAGATAAAAAAAGTCGGTTCACTTGAACCGACTTTTCATGTTTTGATTTTAACCGAGACCACTCAACGAAACTCATGTTTCATTCAATGATTTTCGGGATGGCTTATCTACTTATAGGTTACAAACAACGCACACTTATTTAGTGCATCACCTACCACCTTAATATCGAGTATTTCACCTTCTGATTCAAGGGTTTCCAATTCTCGATTAATTTTTTCCTCCATGTCAGAGTACCTCACCCCGTACAAGTCAATAACTTTTACTCTCATTTCTCTGTTTTTAATTGTTTGTAAATAAAATTCAGGGCAAAACTAATGAAATGAGTTATACAAAATAGGGTTGTTTCCATTTTATGTGAGCGGTGGCTTTTGACTTGCCCACTCATTTGTCCGTGGAAAAATGCTTAAAGAATGAAGGGCACAAGATAATCCGCCTCCTGCAGATTTCATCGAAGTCCTTTGAATAAAAAAAGCCGTTGATTATGAAATCAACGGCCTTGCATTTTGTCGGGGTGACTGGACTTGAACCAGCGACCACACGTCCCCCAGACGTGTACTCTACCAACTGAGCTACACCCCGCCTTTGGCTCAAACATTCGAGCTATCTCTTGATTTTTGAGCGGTGCAAAAGTATAACTCTTGACTTAATCCCCAACCCGGAAAACAAAAAGATTTTGATTTTTTTCCGGTGGATTTTAGAGGCATGTAAACATTATATCAACACCTTCACCGGCCGTCATTAATCAAGTAAATCGCATAATCGTCTTCTCCATATCTTTTCTTATATTTGACAAAACCGAAAAAACACTTTTCAATGGACGTATTTAAAAGTATAAATCCCTTTACGGAAGAAAAAACGGGTGAGTTTCTCGGTATCAATGCCGATCAAATCAACGGCGAAATCAACGTCAACCGAGATGCGTATGTACGCTATAAAGAATTTATCGTCAATGATAAAGCGGCATTACTGTCGAGGCTGGCAACAGAACTCAAAAATGTAAAAGAAAAAGCGGCTCTCCTCATGGCGCGCGAAATGGGAAAACCCGTAAAACAGGGAATTGCCGAAATAGAAAAATGCGCTTGGCTGTGCGAATATTACGCCAAGGAAGTTGCAGAGCTTTCAGAACCCCGAGTAATCGTTTCAGACGCCTCTGATTCTTTTGTAAGAGCGTCTCCTCAAGGCGCGGTTTTCATGATTATGCCTTGGAATTATCCGTTTTGGCAGGTGTTCCGCGTTGCCGCGCCATCCGCTGCGTTGGGAAACAGCTTGATACTTAAGCACGCTCCCAATGTGCAAGGCTGTGCAAAACTGATTGAAGAAATATTTGTCAAAAGCGGATTCCCCAAGCATTACTTCAAGAATTTACCTATCGACACAAAACACACTGAGGAAGTTATTGCTCATCCCCATATTTGCGGAGTAAGTGTTACGGGAAGTACGAAAGCCGGACGCGCCGTTGCCGCTCTTGCCGGAAAACACCTCAAAAAAACAGTATTGGAACTCGGTGGGAGCAATCCGTTCATTGTGTTACCCGATGCCGACTTAAATGATGCGGTAGATAAAGCGGTAACCGGCAGATTTCAAAACACCGGACAAAGTTGCATAGCCGCTAAGAGGATTCTGGTTCATGAAAAAATAGAAAAGTCGTTCACCAAACTACTCAAGCAAAAGGTTGAAACCTTTCAAGTAGGAAACCCTGAACTGAAAGATACATTCATAGGGCCCATGGCCCGTGTTGATTTGGCTGAGGAATTGTACTCCCAATACCAAAAAAGCATTGAACAAGGAGCTACAGTTCAAGTTCCCGCGAAACTTACCGGGGCAAAGTTCAGCCCGGGGGTTTTATGCAACGTGAAGCCCGGCATGCCGGCATTTGACGAGGAAACTTTTGGTCCGCTCGCCTGCATTACGACATTTTCAACTATTGACGAGGCCGTTGATTTGGCCAATCAATCGCCTTACGGACTCGGCGTAAGCATATTTTGTGCTTATCCCGAGGAGCATCAACATTTGACCACGCAAATTCAAGACGGTGCGGTATTTTTCAATGAAATAGTGAAATCTGATCCGCGTTTACCGTTTGGCGGCACCAAGCACTCAGGCTACGGCAGGGAACTTTCCTCAAACGGCTATTACGAATTTGCCAACATTCAAACCGTATACATCGATTAAATCGGTATAATCTTTGAACTAAATATTGCCATGAAAAAATATCTGTGTCTTGTAGTTTTAGTTTTATTTTTTTGGTCAGAACCCCAAACCCAGGAATTACGAAATGCCTCCGGTGAACTGATTGGGCGGTTTTCAGGGTCTGAATATAGAGATTCAAGCGGCAAATTGATTTACAGAGTGGGTAACGACGGAACGGTAAGAGATGCTTCAGGAGCACTGAAGCTTAGGGTTTCCGGCGATGAATTCAGAACCGCTTCAGGGCAACTCTTGGGGCGATTGAAAAATGAAGAGGTTAGAAACTCTAGCGGACGCCTTCTGGGGCGTATCCAAGACAATGGTGATGTGCGTAACGCCTCGGGGCAACTTTTAGGACGCTCCCGTTCCCAAAACAAAAAGCAAGTGGCAGTGGTGTACTTTTTTATGCAAGAGGTGATTTAACCTATTTGAACCTTATTTGCCGATGCAAAAATTCGAAAAAATATTATCAAGTAGGTCATCTGTTGTAACTTGGCCCGATATAAGCCCCAGATAATGCAAGGCCTGACGTATGTCCATGGCCACGAAGTCTCCCGTAATACCGGTTTTTAAAGCATTCAATGCATTCATCACCGCTTCATCTGCCTTGGTGAGGGCGTCAAAATGCCGACTATTGCTAACCACAACATCACCGGAGTTCACTCGACGCGTTTCAATGAGCGACACCAATCTTTCCTCCATTTTTTCAATGCCCTCGTTACTCAATGCCGAAAGAAAAAACATATCGTCATATCCGGCGAATTTTTCCTCAGGTTTTCCACCTTTAAACAAATCGATTTTGTTGGCGGCCAAAATCAAAAGAACGTTGTTTTCCTCTGCGGAGGCTGACAATTCAGAATATATGGACTTGAGCTCACTTGGAGACATGGAATTTAAATCGAAAAGGTAGATTACTATTGACGCCGATTTCATTTTCGCCATCGTTTTTTCAATACCAATGGCTTCGATTTCATCTTTTGCTTTTCTTATTCCGGCAGTATCGATAAATCTAAACGTGATTCCGCCAATAACTGCGGTATCCTCTATGGCATCACGCGTGGTTCCTTCAATGGAAGATACAATAGCGCGATCTTCTTTCAATAAGCGGTTGAGTAATGTTGACTTACCGGCGTTGGGTTTACCGGCAATAACCACGGGAACGCCTTCCTTAATTACGTTTCCTACTCTAAAACTTTCAATGAGCTTTTGATTGGCTTTATGTACGGTGAGGAGAAGTTCTTCCAGCTCTTTTCGGTCGGCAAACTCAACATCTTCTTCACTAAAATCGAGTTCGAGCTCGAGTAAAGATGCAAATTTTATGAGCTGTTCACGAAGGGCTTGTATCTCGCCGGCAAAATCACCCCGCATTTGTGCCACTGCCAGTCGGTGTGCGCTTTCACTTTCACCGGCAATTAAATCTGCAACGGCCTCTGCCCTACTCAAATCCATTTTTTGATTGAGAAAGGCACGTTGGGTAAACTCCCCCGGCTCGGCACTTCTACAACCTTTTTCAATGAGTAAATTGACCATAGCCTGTTTAATATATGGGGAGCCGTGACATGAAATTTCAACCACATTTTCACCGGTGTAGGATTTGGGTGCCTTAAATATCGATACCAATACCTCATCTAGAATTGTTTCGCCGTCATTCACGGTTCCAAAGTGTATGGTATTGGGAGCTACGGATAGCAGGTCTTTCCCCTTAAAAACAGAATTGACAATTTCTATGGCTTTACTACCCGAAATACGAATAACGGCTATAGCACCCTGCCCGGCCGGGGTTGCCAAAGCACAAATGGTATCACTGTGATTAAATTGCATGATGCAAAATTAGGTATTGAAACGCAACCGACCTTTAGCGAACGTGACTATCGGCTGTATTGTTCTTCGTAATAAGCGAGATAATCCCCCGAGGTAACCCGTTCAAGCCAGCGCGTATTTTTTAAATACCATTCGATGGTAATTTCTATGCCTTCTTCAAAACGCAATGAGGGCTTCCATCCCAATTCACGTTCAATTTTTGTCGCGTCAATGGCGTAGCGCATATCGTGTCCCGCCCTGTCTTTTACGTAAGTAATCAACTCGCGAGATTTCCCTTTTTCTCGGTTCAGTTTTGCATCGGTGAGGTCGCACACCAGTTCAACTATATCGATATTTCGCCATTCATTATGACCGCCAATATTGTAGGTTTCACCTTTTTTTCCGTTTTCAAACACAATTCTAATGGCTGTGGCGTGGTCTTTCACATAAAGCCAATCTCTCACGTTCAATCCTTTACCATAAACGGGAAGCGGCTTGTTGTTTTTGATGTTATTAATCAATAACGGAATCAGTTTTTCAGGAAACTGGTTAGGGCCGTAGTTATTTGAGCAATTGCTGATGACAGTTTTTAATCCGTAAGTATTATGGTACGCTCTAACAAAATGGTCTGAAGCCGCCTTTGAAGCAGAGTACGGCGATTTAGGGTCGTACGGAGTTTCCTCTGTAAAGAGTCCCGTTTCCCCGAGTGAGCCGTAAACCTCATCTGTTGAAACGTGATAAAACAGATGTTCATCATAAGCGTCTTTCCAGTGTTCTACCGCTGCATTCAGTAAGTTTACCGTACCGTTTACGTTGGTTTTTACAAAAGCGGAAGGGTCTGAAATGGATCTGTCAACGTGACTTTCGGCAGCCAAATGAACTACATCGGTGATGTTGTAATCTTCAAAAACACGCTGTACATCTTTTACAGAGGTAATATCCCCTTTTACAAAGGTGTAATTTTCTGCATTTTCAACATCGGTCAAATTTTCGAGATTACCGGCGTAGGTTAGCGCGTCGAAATTAACGATTTTATATTCGGGGTATTCATTTATGAAAAGTCGCACAACATGAGAACCGATAAAACCGGCACCTCCTGTAATAAGTATATTTTTTTTCTTAGTCATGGTTTGCTGTTTTTAAATAATCTCCCTCATTTCTAAAAAAATATAGAATTGAGAAATCAAAACAATTGAAAAACGCCGGTAATTTCACCTGCGTTATTTTCAATGAGGATAGTGGTTATTTTTTCTTTTTTCATCATTTGCTCCACCTCCACCAGCTTTTGGTTCTCCTTTACTGTTTTTGGATTTTTCGACATTACCTCAACGGGCGACATATTTTGGAAAGACCCGTATTTTATAATTCCGCGCCTTAAATCCCCATCGGTAATAACACCTTTAACATTCTGTGAATCACCGATAATGGCCAATCCCAGTTTACCCTCGCTCATTTTAATGAGTAAGTCGGTATTCGAGATATTTTCAGGTACAAAAGGCAAATCATTTCTTCGCATAACGTCTTTCACTTCCACAAGGAGTTTACGGCCCAAACTCCCTCCCGGATGGAACTTCGCAAAATCTTCAGCCTTAAAATCTCTGGCATACATGAGCGCCATGGCCAAAGCGTCACCCAAGGCCAGAGCTGCCGTTGTGGAAGCTGTGGGCGCCAACTTGAGCGGACATGCCTCAACGGGTACGTGGCCGTTTAAGTGAAAAAGAGTGTTTTTGGCCAATGTACTCTCGGGATTACCCGTGATGGAGCAAGTGGTATTTTTTTGTTTTTCTAAAGCGGCAAGGAGTACCAGCAACTCTTCAGTTTCGCCGCTATAGCTGATAAGAATGACAATATCGTCGGGTGAAATCATACCTAAATCGCCGTGCAGCGCCTCACCTGGGTGCATAAAAAACGAAGCGGTTCCCGTACTGGATAATGTGGCGGCAATTTTTTGACCGATTAAACCGCTTTTTCCCATTCCGGTAATTACGACTTTTCCCGAGCACTTCATAACCGCATCTACGATTTTGTCGAAATTGGAATCAATGGCGTTCTTCACTGCTTGAAGCCCTTCAATTTCGATATTTATGGTGTCAACGGCCTTTTGTATGTAGCTCATTACAATAGGGATTTAATCAACGACTCTAAGTTGGACAACTCGAGCATGTTTGCGGCGTCACTTTTACCTGCATCGGGATTGGGGTGCGTTTCGATGAAATAGCCGTCGGCTCCAAAAGCCTTTGCCGCGAGTGCCATAGAAGGAACAAATTCTCGGTTGCCACCCGTTTTTCCCTCTGCTCCTCCCGGACGCTGAACGCTGTGCGTACAGTCCATAATTACGGGGTACCCGAAAGATTTCATATCGGGAATATTTCTAAAATCTACCACCAGGTTGTTGTAGCCGTACATATTTCCCCTTTCGGTGAGCATTACTTGGTTATTTCCGCTTTGCACCACTTTATTAAGAGGGTATTCCATATCAAGGCCGGAGAGAAACTGCGCTTTTTTTATGTTCACGATTTTACCTGTATCGGCGGCTGCTTTTAACAAGTCTGTTTGTCGGCACAAAAAGGCGGGAATTTGTAAAATGTCCACCACCGCAGCCGCTTTTTCTGCTTGATGCGCCTCATGAATATCGGTGAGCAGCGGAAGTTTGAACTCCTCCTTTACACGAGCTAACATTTCCAAACCTCGCGAAATACCGGGGCCTCGATAGCTGCTTAATGCTGTACGGTTGGCTTTATCAAAAGAGGCCTTGAACACGATATTGACCTCATGTTCCTCTTTGATACGCACCAACTCTTCAGCTATGGTTTTCAGCAGCTTTTCGTCTTCAATGACGCACGGCCCCGCGATAAAAAGAGGCTTTGTTTGTATATCTTTAAAATTCAACATTCACTTTCATTTATCTCTTTACTCTACTCCCTGCCATGCCTTTGAGGTTTATGAACAACAGCGGAGTAACGGCACCGGCGTTTGGGGTTCTGACCAAAATGCGAACGCAAGTATTATAAACGTCTGTCTATTTTATCTTTAGGCAACACCCCTTTAACGTCATAAATAACCGCGTCACCATCTTTGTAACTATCGATATCAAACGTAGAGAACTCAAGGTGAGCCACACCCAACACAATAGCTTTGTATTTAGATTTTTCCAACTCGCTCTCCTTGGTAATGATATCAATTCCATACTCCGCTTTCACCTCATCGGCGTTTGCCCAGGGATCGTAAATGGTTACATTACATCCGTATTCAGTGAGTTCACGGTAAATATCGGTTATTTTTGTATTTCGAATATCGGGGCAATTTTCTTTGAACGTGATACCCAATAAAAGCACGGGGGCATTACCCACACGTCGACCTTTTTGGTTCATTAATTTCACGACACTGCTGGCCACGTGGCGACCCATACTGTCATTTAA
>PXEK01000076.1 GCA_003564735.1 Cryomorphaceae bacterium | reverse complement strand
TCTTTTCGGGTTTTTGCCGGTGAGTCAAAAATGACTTTGTTTACGGGGCATCCCGCCGCCAAGGCCATTTTCACCTCAATAATTGAAGCCGCTTCGAGTCCGTGACCCACGCGCCCAATTTCATCCAGCACACCTTTTACCGGATTGGTTTTTACCGCCACGGCATGTAAGGTATCATGCCCTTTAAAGTGAGCATTTACCTCATCGAGTTTTTCATTAAGAACGTGTGAAAAATAAAAAGCTACGGTGGTATCGGTATCTGAAAGGAGACCGTAGTCCATGGCACGACGAAGAACGTGAGATTGTTCCGAAGCCGAAATCATTGTTGAAGGGAGTGAGAACGAATGGTATTTACAATATCTCGCTCAAGCTGCTCGTTGATTCCGTTTTTCATCATTTTGCGAACCGAGTAAGACCCCAAGGCCAAGCGCATAAACGCCTCATTACCGTACTTCACGGGCTGCCCCAGTGTGAGTCTGCGCTCACGCCCGTCCAACACATGTTTACGTGTAACAATTTGCCTGAAAAGAATTGTAAGCTCGTCAAAATCAAAATATGTCCCGTCTTTGCGCTTGATGCGGAATGAAATAATCGTTTTGTTGGTTAAATCAACATCGGGCATTAATTCAAAAACATCGCTTTGGTCTTCCATGATTTGGCGCACCAATTTAAACCAAGAGGCTGTAAGTTCAACCACCTCATTCACAGAGCATTTTGATAACTGCCGCATCTCGTTAAGCGCCGCCTCCCAACGCATCAACAATCCGTAATTGGGATCATTTCTAAACTCGCTGCGCAGTCCCGTTAAACTCTCGGGGAAATTGTGCTTCGAAAAAATATTTTTGAAATTACGTGCCGGGGAATAATCATCGAGCTTTTGAAGTTTCTCCACAATTTTGGTCGGAACCAATAATGCACCGCAAAACGGAGGGGCTTGGTAAAACTTTGAGCCGGTGACCATAATCATGGCTCCTAAATCCAGAATTCGATTAATCAGCTCCGGAGTTACCCTCACTTGACAGATATCAATGACCCAAAGCACATCTTCACGAACACGGGGAATAATCGTAATATTATCTTCAATGCCCGATTTACTGCCTATAACCAAGTTTCCTACAACAGCCGGTTCTGAAGATAATTGCAATAACTTTTCAGCCATAGCCTTGCCGTGATCGAGTATTTCGCCGTTATCGCTTCTGGCCTTGAATAAATGCGGAACAACCTTAAGGTCGGGAGATATATCGGTACCTTTTTCTACTTGCTCACCAAACTGATTGAGCTCGAAAAAATATTTTCCCGAGGCTGCGGTAACTGAGCCGGTGCCCAGTTCTTCATAAGCCGTAATCACATTGTGAACAGGTTTACCCGGATTGAGCAAACACTGAAACAAAAGCGGAAAATAATTCAAGTCACTCCCCGAAGAGGCGAGAAAAACCTCACATTTATTCTTTACTTTGGGGTTCACTAAATGCTTGAGTTCCTTTCGTTGCTCTTCAACAAGCACCTCATACTTTTCAGCATCGGTGCGTAAATTTAGAGCCTCCAAAGCAACCTTACTCTCAGGGTTCAACGGACTGCAAGTACAAGAACCACGGTAAATAATATTCTTATACCACGCCGGGTTCACAAAATATTTGTTGAGTCCCTCTTCATTAGTAAAAATTCTCTCGTCACCACCTCCGGATAGTAATTTACTTAAGTCTTCCATTCAAACATTTATTCGCTGCAAAAATAGGGAAACTATAACGGTGAAAAAGAACAAACTGAACCAATCTTAAATAATCACCATTATACCGCTTCCCTTCACCGCCGGCAAAAACGGCGACTTGCGGTATAAACAAAGGCCGGTTGATAAAACGAGTCATACACCGTCAGGCCCTACACTTCAACATTCTACTTTTACATTTTATAAAACAGAATAACAAACACCGTTTCTCAATACAAATATGAAAAGAATTTTTCTTTTGTACATACTCTTAGCCGTTCACTTTATCGGTTACAGCCAACACACCGATATTATAAATTCCGGTGAAGGCATCTACCAAAACGCGTTAGATTTATATCAAAAATCACAGTACAGTGCCGCCATAGCCGAATTTGAAAAGGCCCAAGAAGTCATTCGCGACAAAAACTCAGAGATTTACGTAAACTCAGCTTATTACAAGGCGGTTTGTGCACTTAACCTGTTTAATCGCAATGCCGCCCACTTGTTCAAAGAGTTTATGCGCAACTATCCCGAAAGTCCGCGCATTGCCGAAGCCCGATTTCAGCTGGGTAAATACTACTACCGCAAAAAAGATTGGGAAAAGGTACTCGAACAATACGGTAATATCGATATTTTTGAGCTTAACCTAGAGCAGCAGCATGAATATCGGTTCCGAAAAGGATACGCTTTTTATCAAGTAAACGAGAAAGATCAAGCCAAAAAACAACTTTCAGAGATTATTGAGGTAAGTAACGCGTTTTACGAGCCCGCCAATTACTATTACGCACAAATTGCATATGAGAAAGGAAACTACCGCACGGCTTTCAACGGATTTAAAAAAATCGAGGAAAGTGATAAGTTTAGCAAAATAGTACCTTACTATCTCACGCAAATCTATTTTTTAGAGAAAAAGTACGAGGAGCTTGTTACTTACGCCTCTCCGTTTATTGAAGAACGCTCAACCAAGCGAAAAAGCGAAATTGCCAAGCTTTTGGGTGAGGCTCATTTTGCACTCAATAATTTTAATGATGCCGTTACCTATTTGGAGTTACACCTGTCACAACCGGGAACGGGTAACCGAAACGATTATTTCCAACTGGGCTTTGCGCACAAACAAAACGGAGATTGTACCAATGCCGTAAAGTTTTTACAGCGTGTAACCTATGAAAACGATTCACTGGCTCAAGCCGCTAACTATTTGCAGGCCGAATGCCAACTTAAGCTGGGGGCTAAACCCTCTGCCATCAGTTCTTTCAGAAATGCGGCTCGCACAAATTTCAACCCTGAAATTCAGGAAGATGCTCTTTACTCTTTCGCCTTACTTTCTTACGAAACGGATTATGATCCCTACAACAATGCCATTAACGCATTTATAGAGTACTTAGAAAAATTTGAATCGGGATATCGTAAAGATCAGGTTTTTGAATATTTGGTTGACATTTACATCAATACGAGAAACTACGGATCGGCGCTGGCCTCCTTGGAAACGTCAATGCAATTAGACAGCCGATTGAAGAAAGTTTATCAGCAATTACTTTTCAATCAAGCTACCGAGCAATTTCTCAATGCCGATTATGTGAACGCCGCCAACACTTACAAAAAGTCGAGAGAAACACCCGTGGAGCGAGAACTTGCCACTCGCGCATTGTTTTGGCGCGCTGAAGCACTTTATCGGGAGAAACGCTTCAAAGCTGCCGCCCGGGAGTTTGAGACATTCATTTATGAGCCGGGCGCCATTCTGCTCGATGAGTTTTCATTGGCTCATTACAATATCGGATATGCTCTTTTTCAGCAAAAAGACTACAAAAATGCGGCTTCATGGTTTCGGAAATTTGCCAATGATAAGGATGCCGACAGCACCAAGGTCAACGATGCTTTGATCAGAACCGGCGATGCTTATTTCATCACCAAAAACTATCTTTTATCGCTCGAATTCTACGAAAAGGCTTTGGACTATGACCTTATGGACAGCGACTATGTGCTTTACCAGTTGGCGATGGCGCAGGGGGTTCTGAACAACAGGGCTGAAAAAAATGAATTACTGCAAAAGTTGGTGAGCGAATACCCCGAATCCTCGCATTATCCCGCGGCCATCTTTGAACTGGGCCGAAGCAGAATGATTGAGGGTGAAAACGAGAAAGCCCTGGCTGTGTTTGAAGAAATCATCACCAACCACGCTGCGAGTCCGTACAAAAGACGCGCACAAGTGAGCAAGGGTCTTATTTTTTATAATCAGAACCAAAATGAAAAGGCACTGCAGCTTTTCAAACAAGTGGTAGATGAAAACCCCACCTATACAGATTCGCGTGAAGCGTTGCGAGCGATAAGAAACATATATGTGGAAGCGGGCAACATTAGTGAATACGAGACCTATATGAGTGGTTTGGGCTTTGTGGATGTAACCCGCGGCTCTATCGACTCCCTCAAATACGAAAGTGCCGAAATGCAATATTTGAGCGGAAACACAAACAAAACCATTGAAGCCTTTACGGAGTACCTGAACGAGTTTGAAAATCCTCTTTTTGCGCTGAACGCTCGCTTTTATTTGGCTGAGACGCTGCTGCGTGCGGGTAAGGCCGACAGCGCAAAACCGCACTTTGAATATGTGGCCGATAAACCGCTAAACAAATTTAGTGAAGAGGCCGTGCGCAGGGCAGCCGATATGAACTACAAACACGAGGAGTACATTAAAGCACTGCGCTACTACCAACGCCTCGCCGAAATAGCTCAATCAAAAGATAACAAACAATCGGCAGCGGTGGGCACGATGAACGCTGCATTCCGGTTAGAAAAAACCACCACGGCCTACGACGCGGCTCAAACCGTATTGGAATTCTCAAAAATATCTAAATCCAACCGCATTGAAGCCCTGTTCGTTCAAGCCAAATCTTTGGATGCCGAAGGAGATACCGCTGCGGCCTTAAAGGCGTACACGGTAGTTACCGACACCACAAATAACCGTCGCGCCGCGGCATCAAAGTACAGAATTGCCGAGATACTTTACCTCCAAAACAAACTCGACACCGCCAAAAAAGCGGTTTTCTCACTCATCAACCACGACCCCGCTTATGAGTACTTTTTAGCGAAGGGGCTATTGTTGTTATCGGATATTTTCGTGGCTCAAGATGATGCATTTCAAGCCAAAGCCACCCTGCAAAGTATCATCGATAACTATACCGGCGATGATGATATATTGGCTTTGAGTCGCGAAAAAATGGATGAAATCATCGAAAGAGAAAACCCCACACCCAAAGAACAAGAAGAAGAAATTATCGACTTGGGTGATGACGACAATTATTACGACCAACTCCTGCCCGAAGAAGAAATTGATGAAGACGAAGAAACTGAAAAACTTATTGATAATGAATAGTAAAACAACATTTATTTCAGGTTTCATCCTGTCGGTTTTACTGTTTTGTACAGGATTAAAAGCCCAAGAAGACACCCTACTCACCGATGATATTGTTGTGGTGCGATCATTTGAACCCACCATTTCAAATGCCATCAAGCTTACCACGGAACCTGAAATCATTAAACCCCAACAACAGCCCCCGGCTTTTGAATATGAGTTTTTACCTCTTTCATTTCAATCAGACTTTACGCCGGATACCATTAAAGCCGCCAAGATTAAAGGTGAGCCTTTATCCAGGTTATACAAGAGCTATGTTGAAGGCGGTATAGGAAATTACCTGACTACCTACGGGAAAGTACGCATCAACAACACGCGGTCCCGAAACGGACTATGGGGAATTGCGCTTGACCATCGCGCGGCAAACGAGGGCATAGATGCCACCCCGTTCAGCGGCTACAGTCAAAACGCCGCCCGCGTTCACGGCACGCGCTTTTTAAAGAAACATGAAATATCGGGCAGTGCGGGATTCTCACGTGACGGCATTCACTATTACGGATACCCCAAGTTCTTTTTCGCGCCGCAAGATTTTAACGCTGATGATATTGATAAAGACGACATCAGGCGAACGTATAACCTCTTAAATGCTAAAGCATCGATTCAAAGTTTCCATGCAGATTCCAACGCACTTAACTACAAAGGCAATTTACAGTACGACTATCTGTTTAGCGGCACATTGAGTGATGTAAATGAACACAGAGTATTGGCGGAAACCCGTTTTCAAAAATACCAAGATAAAGTGCTCACCCTCGTCGATTTCAATATAGATTACAACAGCAGCACGGCACAAACCGCCAATCCGGATGTTGAGAACAACTTTGAGAACCTTTTAATTTCACTCGGACCCGCCATTGAAGCCAACGGGGAAAACTACCGCGCTTTTTTTGGTGTGAAAGCCTTTGCCGAACATACCGATGAAACCTCATTCCGTTTTTACCCCAACGTTCACCTGAGCTACAATGTGTACGAAAACTACATTATACCATACGCCGGTGTAACCGGAGGTATTGAAAGAAACAACATCAATCAACTACGAATGCAAAACCCGTTTATCAATCCGGGGTCTGAATTGAGAAATGAAAACACGCGCTACGATGTTTACGGCGGTATTCGCGGGGCTATGTCGTCCAACATGTCGTTTAACGTTAAAGCCTCATACCGCGAGGTGGCCGACAATACCTTTTTTGCCGGTCAAAACCTGAATATGTTTAGCAATCCGGCACTGATACTGCCATTTAACAGTACCATTGACGTGATGTATGACACCCTGCGCACTACACAATTAACGGCAGAACTCACATATTTTGATGAAGGCAAACTCAACGCCACCCTTCGCGCCGATTATTACGGATTAGAGCCCCTCAATTTGCCACGAGCTTGGCATTTACCCCGCTTTACTTCAACCTTAACGGCGCGTTACAACTTGAGAGACCGCATATACGCCACCGCCGATTTTTTCTTTGTAGGTTCTCGTGATGTTCCTTCAACCGATATAACAGATGAGCCGGTGACCTCAGCGCTTTACACCAGAACACTTAAACCGTATTTTGACGCCAACTTGGGTATTGAATACAAGCCCAATAAATTGGGTTTATTTGTAAGAGCTCACAACCTGTTGGCCATGCGCTATGAGATATGGCAAAACCACCCCTCACAGCGCTTTAACTTCATCTTTGGATTCAGCTATAATCTTATGGGTGATTAAGGGGGAGCATCAGGAAAAGGCCTCGCTTAAAATATGCGGGACAAAAATCATAGCGGGTACCGTTTAGGAAATCGAGAAATAATCCCACTAAACAAAAACTCCGACACGCTTACATCTGTTTTTATATCGAAATAGTTTCGTGAACCACCCCGGCGACCTCTAGTATTTTGTACTTTTGTACGTTCAAAATTTCAAGTTCAATGATAAAAGTTACACCCGGTGAAATACCTGTTGCCGAGTTGCACGGCTACCTTTTGGGAAGCGTGGGCCCGCGACCGATAGCCTTTGCCGCCACCGTAGATGAAAACGGCAATCACAACTTAAGTCCGTTCTCTTTTTTCAACGTATTTAGTGCTAATCCGCCCATCGCGGTTTTTTCACCCGCACGCCGGGTGCGAAATAACACTACCAAACACACGCTGGAAAATGCTCAAGCCACAAAAGAAGTGGTCATCAATATCGTGAATTACGATATCGTGGAACAGATGAGTCTGTCCAGCACCGAGTACCCCGAGGGAGTAAACGAGTTTGAAAAAGCCGGGTTAACGGGCATTCCCTCTGAGCACGTAAAACCGATGCGCGTAAAAGAGAGTCCCGTACAAATGGAATGTAAGGTGAAAGAGATTGTCGCTTTGGGAAATGAAGGCGGCGCGGGCAATTTGATTATTTGCGAAATTTTGTGTCTTCACGTCAACGAGGATATTTTAGATGCCAACGGTAAAATTGACCAAACCAAAATTGACCTTGTGGGTCGTATGGGCGGCAACTATTATTGTCGTGCCAAGGGTGATGCGCTGTTTGAAATCGCCAAGCCGCTCAAAAATTTGGGAATCGGTGTAGATGCTATTCCGCATGAAATCAGGAATTCCACCATACTCACCGGCAATCACTTGGGTAAATTGGGCAACGTGGAGGCACTTCCCGATGAAACGGAAGTAAACGATTATAAACTCACCGAATTGAGTGATTTATTCATTGAATACCAAGATGAGCCGGCTGTTTTAGAAACAAAGCTACACCAAGAGGCGGCCAAACTTCTCGACAGCGGTGAAGTGCTCAAAGCTTGGAAAACACTACTTACATTTAACGATCAATAATTACATAACACAAAACGTACACATCAAATGGAAATTAGCGGAAAACTCAAAGAAATATTCGACCCTCAGGAATTTAAAAGCGGATTCACAAAGCGCGAATTTGTGGTAACTACTCAAGAACAATACCCGCAAGATATTAAACTTGAATTGTACAACGACAAATGCGACTTGATCAACTCGTTTAGTAAAGGTCAAAACGTAAAGGTTGAATTCAACTTGCGAGGCAACGAATACAACGGAAAATACTTTGTGAACCTCAACGCTTGGCGCATCACGGGTGAGGAAGCCGGCGGTTCGGGAGCCTCAGCGCCAACGGGCGACCTTCCCCCGCCCCCCGCACCTTCAGATGCCCCCGCACCTGCAGAGGATGACGACGATTTACCGTTTTAATCTCTAAACGTGTCGGCATTTAGTCACAGCATGAAAATTCTTGAAAGGGCGCTTCCGGCGCCCTTTACCATTGCTGTATTGCTCACGTTTTTCACTTTTATCACCGCCTTTTTCTTTGGTCCCGATACGGGCTCGGGAACAGTTACCAAAATCAAGAACATTGCGCTGTATTGGGAGTCGGGACTTTGGAACAACTCGCTTTTGGTATTCGCCGTCCAAATGATGCTCATACTCGTTTTAGGTCATTCCCTGGCCTTGAGCAAACCCGTTCACGAATTTACCTCACTCTTAATCAGCCGACTCGACAACACGGCAAAAGCGGCCGCGGCCATTACTTTCTTCACCGTTTTACTGGGCTTATTCAACTGGGGCTTGGCACTTATTTTCGGAGCCGTTTTCGCACGCAAAACCGCCGATTACGCCGTAAAGCATAATTTACCCATCAACTATCCCGTTATTGGAGCGGCGGGATATTCCGGACTGATGGTATGGCACGGCGGTATTTCCGGTTCGTCGCTTATCAAGATATCGGAACCCGGCCACCTTGCCGACCTCACCGGTAGTTTCATAACCCCCGATAAACTCAACGCCCTGCCCAATGTTATTCCTTTCAACCTCACCGTTTTCGGAACCATGAACGTGAGCGTAAGCTTGGCACTTCTCATCCTGTTGCCGGCGTTCATGTATTTTTTGGGAAAAAAATCAGTACCCGCAACACCGAGTTTACCCCACCCCACCGGTACACTCGCAAGCGACACCGAAAAATCCGAATCCACAAAAAGCAACAGTTTTGTACGCTACGGAGGAACCATAACCGGCATTCTGATATTATTTGTAGCCGTTTATAAATTCAGCGCCGAAACCGGCGGCTTTTCATTTTTCACCCCCAACAACATCAACCTCACACTTTTAGGTTTATCACTCACATTCCATGGTTCCATACGAAATTTTTTAAAATCTATTGAACAAGCCATAGGCGGAGCGGCGGGCATACTCATTCAATTCCCCCTGTATTTCGGCATAATGGGCATTGTAAGTGAATCGGGACTGTTGTTTTTAGCGGGCAAATCCCTCGCGGCCGTCTCCAACGAAGTCACCTACCCTATTTTCACTTTTTTTAGTGCCGGATTTGTAAATCTGCTCGTACCCAGCGGTGGCGGTCAGTGGGCCATTCAAGGGCCGTTAATCGTGAAAACCGCTTTGGAATTGAATATTCCGCTCGAAAAAAGCATCATGGCCATGGCTTACGGCGATCAACTCACCAATATGATTCAGCCCTTTTGGGCGCTGCCCCTTTTGGCCATAACTCGGCTCAAACCCCAACAAATTTTACCGTACAGCTTTTTACTCATGTTGGTAGGCGCCGCCATTTACCTCACCGCGTTACTTGTGTTTTGATTTTGGGTTGCGCCCCAACGCAGCCACCAACACGACCACAAAGTAAAGCGGATACACCAATGCCGCAAAGCAAACCGCCAAGAGTGAAACCTTAGATTTGTAATGCTTTTTTGGCTTCATGAACAGCATAATATCGGTCAGAACCTTACCCAATGCCAGGGCCGGGAACACAACGCCGGAATAAACGAAACCCAAAATTACGGAAGTGAGAAAAGCCGACTGTACCACCAAAAGATAAAAGCCGGCGAGTACAGGTATGATTCCGCCCTTTGCCTTTAGTTTTGACGCCCAACGCGCCTTTTGCCTTATTAAACCGTTAAGCGAAAGTTGAGGGCGGGTAATTACGGGATAAGGACTTTCGTTCCAAAGTATTTTGAAAGATGAGTCAGCGGCTGCCTTTTGAATGAAGTAATGATCATCGCCGCTCGAAATGTCGCGATTACCGTCAAAGGGGTTCAATGCCTCAAAACCCTTTTTGGAGAAAAAAAGATGAGCTGCCGATCCGGTTAAAGGTATCCCGGCTTTAATGCAGCTCCCCGCCAAAAAAGCCAGCACCAAACTTTCAATATGCTGGAAAGCGGCTGCGATTCCCCTACCGTTCTCAACGATTACAGCTCCGCATACCACAATGTTTTCATGACCGTTGCCTGTATTCAAATCGAATAACTTTTCGG
>PXEK01000193.1 GCA_003564735.1 Cryomorphaceae bacterium | reverse complement strand
TTTTCAATGGCGGTAAACTCAGGAAGTAAGTGATGAAACTGAAAAACGAAGCCGATGTTTTTATTGCGAAAAGCGGCCAGTTGTTTATCGTTCATTCCCGAAACATCGGTATTGTTGAGTGTTACGGTGCCGCTGTCGGGCCGGTCAAGTGTGCCCAGAATTTGCAATAACGTGGTTTTTCCCGCACCCGAGGCTCCCACGATGGATACCACCTCGCCTTGTGCAATGTGGAGGTCAATCCCCTTGAGTACTTTGAGGTCTCCGTATGATTTGGTTATGGAGGATGCTGAAATCATTATTTGTTGTTTTTGCGCGGATTGGCTAAGCGACGTAATGTGGCCATTTCTCTAAACGTTTTTGAAGCTTCTTGCGCGATTGTTCCAAAATACTGTTTTCCGCCTTCGAGGGTTTTACTCACACCGCTGGAAGCGTAAACCGAAGCGCCTTTACCAATGGTAATTCCGCTGTTTACACCTACGCGTCCCCAAAGCGTTACATCATCTTCAAGAACGGTGCAACCCGCAATGCCCGTATGGGCCGCAATAAGGCAATTTTCACCAATTACCGTATCATGACCTATTTGACACAGGTTGTCAATTTTGGTTCCTTTTTTTATGGTCGTATCTCCCGAAACCCCTCTATCTATAGTGGTACCCGAGCCAATTTCAACTTCATCTTCAACCAACACCCTACCACCCGAGAGTAACCTGTCAAAGCCGGTTTCTCGTTTTTTGTAATAAAAAGCATCACCGCCCAAAACACAGCCGGGGTGTATGATGACATTATTACCAATTGTGGTATGACCTAAAATGGTTGCGTTGGGGTGAACAATGCAGTCTTTCCCTATTTTTACATTAGGGCCGATAAACACTCCCGGACCAATCACGGTACTTTCATCTATTTGAGTCTCGGGGTGGATTTGTGCGGTGGGCGGCGTGTAAGGGCGAAACCGGGCGGTAAGTAGGTTAAATGCCGAGAAAGGATCATCATGAATGAGCAGAGCCTTACCGGGCGGACAATGTGTTTTTTTGTTTATCAAGATAACGGAGGCGTTGGAATTTAGCGCTTTGTCATAATATTTAGGATGATCTACAAAAACCAATTCCCCCTTTTGCACCACATGAATTTCGTTTTGCCCCGTAATTAAAAAGTCGGGGTCGCCCACAAACTCGGCGCCAATAATAGCCGCGATGTCACTTAGTTTCTGTTTTTCGGGGTAGAACATATCACAATTTTCTCATTTCAACACGAGAGCTAAACAGGTATGCGGTTTGCAAAACATCTCGTGAAATTGGTTTGTTTTTTACACCCGGGATAATAAACCATAGATCTATCAAGTACTCTTTGATTTCGACTGTCGGGAATTTTAAAACATAAATAATTTTGGTCAGAACCCTAAACCCAACATCTATTCTTTCACACGTTCCATGTAAGAACGATTTGCTGTACTCACCTTTATTTTATCACCGATATCACAAAACAGCGGCACTCTGATTTCGGCACCCGTTTCAATAGTTGCGGGTTTTAAAGTATTAGTGGCGGTGTCACCCTTAATTCCCGGTTCGGTATAGGTGATTTCCATGATGATGTACTGAGGTAGTTCAACCGTGAGCGGCGTTTCCTCCTCGGCGTCAAACAATATGTTTACCACTTCACCTTCTTTGAGTAAATCGTGATTTTCTACCGCGGCTTCGGGTAAATTGATTTGGTCAAAAGTTTCGGTGTTCATAAAGTGAAGACCTGTATCGTCTTTATACAAATATTGATAATTGCGGTTTTCAACGCGTATTTCATCAATTTTACTTCCTGCGGGAAAAGTGTTTTCCAATACTTTTCCCGTGGTTAAACTCTTTAATTTTGAACGAACAAAGGCGTTACCTTTACCGGGTTTAACATGTAAAAACTCTACTACTTTATACAAATCGTGATTGAACCTGATGCACAATCCGTTTCTGATGTCTGATGTTGTTGCCATAATAAATATTTAAGTCGCGAAAATACAATAAATCGAGGTGAGTACGGTGGATTGTTTTTTAAATTAACAGCCCGGGCATGAGTTTTGTATTATACACTCACGAGGAATAACCATTTACAAATTACGCTTTGTACTTGTGCTCCGGATGTGTTAGAAAACACCTCAAACATAGTTTGTCGTATATTTGCCGTAAACGTTCAAAGTTTGGAGTGAATTAAAAATCATGAGTCGAAGCTGTATAAATTTTTAATTGCGGCTATTGGAATCACTGCCGTTGCCATTGCACTTAAAAGCTTGCGAGAGCCCGATATATTTTGGATGCTCAGAACCGGAGAGTGGATGGTGTCAAACTTTGAAGTGATTAAGCATGATCACTTTTCTTTTTCCATGCAAGGGAATGATTGGGTAAATGTAAAATGGCTATTCGAAGTAATCATCTACTTTATTTCACTGATAGGAGGTGCTGAATTTGTTCCCGTATTGCAGGCAGCTGTAAACCTTTTGCTGCTTACCGTTTGGGGTGTGGTGCTTAAGAAAATATACGCCGACAACTTTTCTCACTTAGCTTTTGTTTGCTCCGCTTTTATGTTGCTTTTGGTGATGGATTACAGAATGACCGGACGTCCCGAAATGATTAGTCATTTGTTTAGTGCTTTTTTTGTCGCATTGCTATTACTTTACAAAAAAACAGAACACGCAAAGTACTTGTGGTTCATGATTCCCATTCAAATACTGTGGACGAATCTGCATGAAGCTTACGGAACGGGGCCTGTGATTTATTCCATTTTTTTGGCGGGAACCGTAATGAATCGTATTTTTAAAGAGCGTAAAATAAGCTTTAGGTGTTCACCCTCAAGAGCGGAGATGATTGTTTTTTTCTTTCTTATTATTTCCATGGCTGTGAGTCCGCGCGGCTTTTACATGATTTATCATCCTTACGAAATCTTCACTCAGTTGGGCGATAACAAGTACACTACTGAGTTGTACAATATAAGTACATCGCATTACTTTGAACAAAAGGAGACCTATCTTTTTTTCGGACTTATCCTATTGGTATTAAGCACGTATTTTTTTACCGTAAAAAGAGCCGGGTTTCAATGGAAGGGTTTAAACGGTTTTGAATTTTTACTCATTCCATTAGCATTTGCTTACCTCGGTTTTTCAGCACACCGAAATATTGCCTTTTTTCCTGCTGTTTCTTTTTATCTAATTTATCAGGCTTTTTACAAGATGTTGGAGCAAAAGGAAAGAGTGCGCCTTTTCGGAGTAGGCATCATGGCTGTAGTGATCCCCGTGTTCTATTTTTTATTGGTAAGTAATACCTATTATAAAGTTACCGAGAGTAGAGATCGATTTGGATTAGAGTTAATGCCGGAAAAAAACCCGACCGGGCTTAGTAAGTTTTTAAAGGAAAACAACCTTGAGGGCGATAAAATTTATTCTGACTTTCTCATTTCCAATTACCTGATGTGGTACAACAGGCCGCATTTTAAAACCTTGATCGACTTGCGTGATTTGGATGTGTTTCCGGTTGATTTTTTCAATGTTTTCCTTGCCACCACTCAATTACCTCGGCAATTCGAGGAACTTTGTGCGCAAAATGACATTCAAGCGGTAGCACTATTAAACTCTAATCGCTTCGGAAGCTTACATTCTTATTTATACTCAAGCGACAATTGGGAACCTGTTTTTGCAGATGAGGTGGCCGTATTGTATGTGAAAAATGTTGATGATTATAATCATTTACCGGCCATTATAACCAAAGGCCGATTGATTTTTGCCGATTTATCTCGAAGAGATGTGTCCATCGCAGCAAAAGGGCTCACAAAGTTACTCAACCCGTTTTATGGGCACGGTGCGCACAGCACCAATACTCATTTAAAGGCCTCTTATTACCTCACCATGGTAAATGATTTCTCACGGGCTTACTCTCACGCTAAACAAGCGGTTAGTGCAAACGGTGATAATTATGAAGCTCAAATACAATTGGCTTTGGTTATGATGCGTATTATGGGCACGGTAGCATCAGACGTAACTGCCCAAGAGTTTTACGAGAGTGCATTTTATACATTGAAAAAAGCAATGGAATTGGATAGTGAAAAGCCCGGAGCCTTCAAGCTTATGGGTGAGCTACACTTTATGCGCGGTAATACAGGGCAGGCGGTGAAGAACTTGAAAAAAGCAATTGAGGTTGATAAATCAAACTCTGAGGCATATATCGTTTTGGCTAATGTGTATTCTGAAATGATAAACCAACAACCCTCAAATCAAAGTAAGTATGTTGAATTGTGGTTTGAGAATATGGAAAACGCCTTTAAATATGATAGAGAAAACGCAGAGTTGCAAGCTCGTTTGGGTCTAAGCTATTGTCAAATGAATGATTGTAAAAAGGCCGCAAAATATTTGAAAGGCATGAAACGCTTACCTTCAATGGACGAAGAAGAATACAAGCAATTTTTAAACTGTAAAAAGCGCTGCCTGTAAAACTGACGTTTGTAGAGGGCAATTAATCACTCCTTAAGTGAACATTGCTCATCATTATTGCTTTTTCTAATCACATTGAAACTTTGGCCGTTCATTGAGCCTCATTTTTTGTAAATTTGCGAATCCAAAAAACGAAATGAAATGAGCTACAATAATATTTTATCTGAAGTTGAAAACGGAATTCAGCACATTACCGTGAACCGTCCCAAACAACTAAATGCCTTGAACAAAGAGACTATCGAAGAGCTCTCCCAAGCGTTTCAAAGCGCCGAAGACGATAAAGAGGTTCAGGTTGTAATTGTGACGGGGTCGGGTGATAAAGCGTTTGTAGCCGGAGCAGATATTAAGGAGTTTGCCTCTTTTAGTGTGGAACAAGGTAAAGCTCTTGCCGCTGAAGGACAAAAAAAACTGTTCGACTTGGTAGCTCACATGGGTACGCCCGTAATTGCGGCGGTGAACGGTTTTGCACTCGGTGGCGGGTTGGAGCTCGCCATGTCGTGTCACGTTCGCGTTGCATCCGATCAAGCGAAAATGGGATTGCCCGAGGTTTCGTTAGGTGTGATTCCCGGTTATGGAGGAACGCAAAGACTTGCTCATTTGGTGGGTAAAGGTAAGGCCTTGGAAATGATTACTACCGCCGGAATGATTGATGCTCATGACGCACACCGTTGGGGGTTGGTAAATCAAGTAACTGCCCCCGGTGAGCTGATGGATGCGTGCTTGAAAATGGCGGGTAAAATGAAAAAGAACTCGCCTAAAGCTATTGCCGCCGCCATTGCTGCGGTAAATGCCGGCTATGAAACGGGTAAAAACGGTTTTGATGAAGAAATAAAGCGGTTTGGAGAAGCTTTTGGAACGGCAGATTTCAAAGAGGGAACTACCGCATTTATGGAAAAGCGCAAGGCTAACTTTACCGGAGAATAATTGGTAAAGCCGATATTAAAGACCCTCGGGCTCGAACCATAAATCGGCTTCGTCCTCGGGGCGCCTTTCCTCAGCTTTTTCTAAAAATTCTTTTACATCTTCCGCTTCAGCGGCGTTGGGTCTGGCCTTTAAAAAGAACTCCCAAACTTCAATCATGCGTTTGGTCTCCTTGTAGGTAATACCTTCGGTGTACAGCATGTTTTCATAACACTTGCCAATGAACCAACAAGCTGAGGCGAACTGACCCATTTCGGGTTTGAGAAGTGTAAGCGTTTTTTCAAAACGCGGTAATGCCTTGCGTGGCATTTCACGATAAAAATACATTACGCCACCATACCAATTTGCCGGCATATCCAAGGGCTCTTTTTTGAGTACTTCTAAAATGAGTTTTTCGGCCTCATCATACTTTTTTTGCTGAATGAGCGCAAAAGCCAGTTGGGTTTGAAGCGGAGTGGTGCCCGGGTATTTTTTCAACCCTTCGCGATACACTTGTTCCGCTTCGGCATGTTTGTTTTGATCGAGTAACTTGTTTCCTTTTTCCATCTCCTCAGTTTGAGAAAATCCCTGAAAACATGCGTATAAAAATACAAATAACAGTAAAGTTGTTTTTTTCATAACCTTTCAATTTGCTAAAATCGTGCCGCTGGAGTAAAAGCTCGTGCATTTAAAACTACGGCAGGAACAAGCATGAGTCACCGTAACTCAAAAACCTGAATTTTTCCTTAATGGCAAAGTTATACGCTTTTTTGTAATCGTCCCCAACCAATGCTGCTACCAATAAAAGTAACGTGCTTTTAGGTTGATGAAAATTGGTGATGAGTCCGCCCGATATATTTAATTTCACGCCCGGGGCAATCATCAACCGGGTTGACCCGGTAATTTTTGATGTATTGTGTGCGTTCATCCACTCTTGTAGTGCTTTTAAGCACTGCGCTTTATTCGGGCGTTTTGAGTTGTAACCGTCCCATTGTTCAATTTGAAACATATTATCCTTCGGCGGTTCATTATTTAGTAGTTTTTCGCCGGCCAGGTACAAGCTTTCGAGTGTTCGCATTGAAGTGGTACCTACGGGAATAACGCGTTTTTCGGGGTGTTGAATAAGTGTGTTGATTAAGGTGTGGTTCACTTCGAAATACTCGGCGTGCATTTCATGCTCTGCGAGATTGTTGCTTTTCACCGGCTTAAAAGTGCCGGCACTCACATGAAGGGTTAGCGTATGGTGCGGGATGTTTTTTTTGGTCAGAGCCGAAAGCACTTCGGGGGTAAAATGCAGAGCCGCCGTGGGTGCGGCCACCGAACCTTGAATTTGAGCAAAAACAGTTTGATACCGTTTTTTATCCTCGGGCTCACTATTGCGTTTGATATATGGGGGAAGAGGTACTTTACCGGCAATTTCCAAAACTTCAAAAAAAGTGAGGTGACCCGGATTCCAGTTAAACTCTATAAGGAATTCGCTACCGCTGCGGCCTTTTTTGGTCACGGTGATTTTTTCTTGAGTTGAGGTTTCCAGGGTTAGGTTATCGGTTTTCCATTTTTTTGCGCCCCCTACTAAGCAATTCCAAACACATTTTTGGGTTTGCACGGCGGCTTCTTCGAGGCTTGTATTCCCGGCCGGACTCAAACAAAAAATTTCAATTTTCTTACCCGTATCGGTGTAAAAGAATAGTCTAGCCGGAATTACCTTGGTATCATTGAAAACTAAAAGGCTATCCGTGGGTAATAAATAGGGGAGGTTTGAAAACTGCTCCTTTGAAATAACGCCTTTGTTATGGAGCAGAAGCCGAGAAGCATCCCTTCTCGCGGCGGGAAAGTCGGCAATGAGCTCCTCGGGAAGGATGTAATCATAATCCTCCATCAGTAAATTATCGGGGCAGGCTTTATTCTTCATTGGTGATTCGGTTCGGACCAAAAAACGGAGTACTCAAATTATTCACCTTCATATTTGATGATTTCTTGCTTAAATCCCCATTCGTGGGCAAATTGCCTTAGTTCATGGGCTGCGCCCTCATCACCGGTGGCTCGAGCCAGTGCATCGGCGCTTGTGAGTATGGACTGGTAAATGAAAAGTTTCATTTCGCCAACCGGCATTTCTTTTGTCCATAAGTCCACGCGCTCAGTACTTTGTGTGGCTTTATCCCAAAATGAAAGCATGGCGGCTTTACACTCTTTTTTTTGATTGTTGTCGGCTTCCCATTCCAGTTTTTCGGGAATAGTGTTTTCGTCTGTAGTGGTCGTAAATACCAGTTTTGTTTTGTTGTTTGCCATTATTTCTTGGGTTTGTATTTCGATTTACTTAAAATGCTTTTATAATCGGTGAGTTCAATAATTTGTTGGGGTGTCATATCGGGGTTGTTTTTTGCAAAGGATTTGATGATTTGCCAACCTACCCAGTTGCCCACCCGGCCCGGAGATTCTTCAGGCATGCCCGGGGTAAAGGGAGCCTCACCGGTGTATTTTTTAAGTGCGTTTTTGTCTCTCGAAAACAACATATCACTATTCATCATACTTTGCCAAATGTGGTGCTCGTTCTCTAAACACCACTGTAATTCTTTTTCTTGGAATCCTATTTTTAGGTAATCGGGTCGGTTGGGGAACATGGCGTCCATCAAGTACAATGCCTTGCCAAATTCCAAAATGGAAGCCAATAGAAAATCCTGCTTGTCGGGGTCGCTAAACTCGCTCAAAAGCCATCCGCGCATGGCGTCGTAAACCAGATACTCGGGCTCCATTTTTTTGATTTTGTAAAGGGGTAAGCCCACCTCTTTGTACAGCGAAAAACCTTGTCCCAAGTAGTTTTCTAACCCTATGCCGAGAACAGAATCTGACACCGCAACAGTGTAATTAAATGCTCCCATAAAGGTAACGACTTTGGGAATGTGTTTCTCGGGGAACCAATAGTGGTAATAGGTGAAGGCCTTTTTTAAGTCTTGCTCAATATAGTCAATTTCGGGAAAGGCATTTAACACACTGTCGTAAAGTGAGGCAATATCACTGTTGTTGAGAAAAAGGTTGATTTGTTTTTCTGTCGCGGGGTCTTTTGGGTGACCTAAAGCCATTATGTTTGTGAGGTAAAGAGGGTGAAAAGTAGGGTATTTGTTTTTCAAATACGTATTAACCTCGCTGTAATTTTCATTTTTGAATTTTGTAAAATCACGATCGAAACGTTCCGCTGTAAATTTGATATCTTTGCCTGAAATATCTACATCAAAACGGTTACTTTCGCAACTCGTTATGAATGATAGAGTGAATAGGACAAAAAAAGCTTTTAATAGCAGTACTGTTATAGTGCACTGTTTGTTCATGATGAAATAGAAATTTAACAATGGCAAGGTTATGAATACACTTCAAATATCTGCAAAGGTAGCGGGTTTAGTTTTATTGCTGCTTTTAAATGGTTTTAAAATTAGTGCTCAGGAGGCAAGAGAGAGTAGGGTAAGGCTTGGGCTTACTGTTTCACCGCTGGTGACTTGGATGGGCGCAAAAAACGAAATGTATGAGTCTGACGGTATTCGCTTTGGCGGCCGGTACGGTTTATTTGCAGATTTCAGTATGTTTGGTGATCAACGATATAACTTTTCAACGGGGTTAATCGTGAATAGTGTGGGAGGAAAGTTGGAATATCCGGTAGGGATTTTAACGGGAGAACCTGAGGAGTGGCGAACAACCAATGCCCGCGCAAAGTACAGTCTTACTTATTTAAATATTCCTTTGCGCATGAAGTTGCGCACCGACCAAATCGGTTACTCTTATTATTACGGTTTGTTCGGGGCCGAGTTGGGCTATAATGTAAGTGCCTCGGTAAGTGAAACGGTAAACGAAAATACGGTTGAAGATATTGATATTGACGATGACCGCTACCGGTTTGACGGAGCTGAAAGTTTTCGTGTGGAAATGGTTATAGGTGGTGGAATGGAGCGAATCATCAGCGGGCAAACGCGATTGATTGTGGGAATTTCTTATCATAGCGGACTTCGGGATGTACTCGAGGGAAGGGATTATCAGCTTTCTGATTTGGGAGATGTTTTGCGTGAGGGGGGGTCAAACTCAGGGATTCGCAATCGTGATTTAAGAACTTCATTAAATTACATCACGCTAAAGGTGGGTATCTCATTTTAATTAGGGTAGAATCATTTACTCAATCCCGTCATTCATCTTAAACAACAAGGTGAAAATTTCTGTTACTTTTATTCCATTTAAAGCGTAAACGAAAAAAATGAATACCGCAAAAGTTATTGAGAGAATTATATCATGGTTGGATACATACGTCGCTGAAAGCAAAACGAATGGTTTTGTTGTAGGAGTATCCGGAGGTATCGACTCAGCCGTGGTAAGCACGCTTTGCGCTAAAACGGGAAGAGATGTTGTTTTGATGAATTTACCTATTCATCAACCTGCCGACCAAATTACTCGCGGTGAGGAACACATTGAGAAACTCAACAGGGAGTTCAATAATGTAAGTGTTTTGAACGTTGATTTAAGTTCGCTTTACAATGTATTTGTAGATGTGTATGACGATCAAATACGGGGTGATGCCGGCGATGATACTGCACTTTTGGTATTGGGTAACACACGAAGCAGATTGCGAATGACAACCCTTTATGCTGTAGCAGGAACCCGCAACATGCTTGTTTGCGGAACGGGGAACAAAGTTGAGGATTTTGGTGTGGGGTTTTACACAAAGTATGGAGATGGCGGCGTAGATTTATCTCCCATTGCCGACCTGAATAAATCAGAGGTTTATGAGTTGGGTAAAGCTTTGGACATCAGCAAAAGTATTATTGAGGCACAACCCACCGACGGACTTTGGGATGACCGGCGCACAGATGAAGATCAAATCGGAGCCACCTACCCTGAATTGGAATGGGCTATGCAGGTTTGGGATCAATACAGCGGGACACCACCCGTAAATGAATTCTCGTCAAGACAAAAAGAGGTTTTTAAAATCTACAAAGAGCGCCATAATGCCAATAAGCATAAAATGGTACCCATTCCCGTTTGCGAAATTAGTGACGACTTGAGGTGATTTTTCCG
>PXEK01000016.1 GCA_003564735.1 Cryomorphaceae bacterium | reverse complement strand
GTACAGGCCAAGGAACAGCAATCGGTACCGGGCTCTCGGCAGGCGCTTACAGCGTTCAAGTTATTGATACCGCAACGGGATGTTTAGATGTGGTGAATTTCACTATTGATGAGCCCAACAGTTTCGATTTCCAATTTAACGTAATCAGCGCGATATCTTGCTTTGGCGTTTGTGACGGTGAGGTAGAGGTTTCCGTTACGGGCGGCACGGGTAATCCCGCCGGCTTTAGTTATGCTTGGTCGGGAGGGTTAACAGGTACGGTTCAATCCGGACTTTGCGCCGATTCATTTACCGTAACGGTTACTGATTCGCTCAACTGTACCGCACAAGGCGGGTTTACCTTGTCACAACCCGATTCCATCGCTAATTTGGCGGTAACTACCGACGTTACGTGTTTTGGTGATTCAGATGGCACGGCGCAGTTGAATGCACAGGGTGGAACGCCGCCGTTTACCTACACTTGGTCAACAGGTGATTCCACCGCATTTGTGGGTAACTTGGCGTCCGGCCCCGTGTTGGTTACGATAACGGACTCTACCGGCTGTACATTTGAAGATTCACTGTTTATAGGAACACCGTCTCAAATTAACTTTACCGGTAATGTTGATGTTCAGCCCTCATGTGCCGGTGCTTGCGACGGCGAAATAAGTACTTCATTCTCGGGCGGGGTTGGCGGTCAAACGTACACTTGGTCTGATGGTGGCTTTGGCCCCAACAGAACTAACCTTTGCGCGGGCCCTTACTCGGTAACGGTAACGGACACTAACGGATGTGCCGATTCGCTTAGCTTTATATTGGTTGATCCGCCCGCAATTACGGCAACCATTATAACCAACCAAGCGATTTCTTGTAACGGTGCTTGTGACGGTGAGTTGGAGGTGGATGCCCAAGGCGGCGCCGGTTCATTGACTTATTTATGGAGTAACGCCGTAGCTGATTCTGTAAATCCCGGATTATGCGCAGGCCCTTATACCGTAACCGTAACTGATGCGGCGGGCTGCTTCATTGAGGTGAGTGATACCCTTACTGAGCCTGATGCTATTACGGCAACCCCTGTGATTACCGACGCGGGTTGCGGGGTATGTGACGGTGAAATTGATATTTCGAACGTTCAAAATAATCAAGGAGCGCTTACTTACAGTTGGGATATAGTACCCAACCCGGGTAATGTGGCGATTGCTGATAGTTTGTGCGCGGGAACCTATAGTGTTACCATTACCGACTCCAACAATTGTGAGTGGGTTGATTCGACACTTTCCATTAGCAATGTAGGAGGTGCTGATAGCGCAGAGCTCTCGTTAGTTCACCCGACATGTGCGGGGGATTGCGACGGTGAAATTATGGCCACGCCGTTTGGTGGAGTCGCTCCGTTCACTTATGCCTGGAGTACCGGTAATCCCGGTGACACCAACGCTACGGTAACGGACTTGTGTGCCGGAGTTTACACAGTGACTATTGAAGATAGTGCAGGGTGTGTCATTATTGAAACTGATTCTTTAATTGACGGAACTCGTCCCGAATTATCGGTTGACGTTACGCAAATATCTTGTTTTGGTGATTGTGACGGTGAAATTGAGATTAATCTGATTTCGGGCGTGCCGCCGATTACTTATTCTTGGACTGACGGTTCAACTGACTCCGTTCGCAGTAACCTATGTCCCGGAAGATACAGCTACGAGGTCACCGACAGCAACGGATGTAGTGTTGCAGATACTATTTTGATTACTCAGCCCGACTCGTTGTTTGCTACCTTTGACAGTTTACCGGCGTCGTGCTTCAATTCATGCGACGGAACGGGAATTGCCAACATTACCGGTGGTATTGCGCCGTTTATCGTGGATTGGACAGCCTCGGGCGTAACGGGCGATTCCGTAAATACACTTTGTGCAGGTATTAACCCCGTGGTAGTTACCGACTCTAACGGCTGTACGTTTAACGATACCATTTCTATCGCCGCTCCGGATTCTATCGTTATTGACTCAGTGATTTTGGAAGATACAGACTGCGGTTCGAGTACAGGCGGAATAATTATTTCTGCTTCCGGCGGTGCGGGTGCACTCAACTTCTCTTGGAACGGCGGTGCCTTTACGGGCGATACACTTTCAGGGTTGTCGGCAGGCACTTATGTCGTTGAGATAACCGATTCCAATAATTGTACTTTGGTTGATAGTTTCCAAATTAACGAACTTGGTGCTCCGTCATTACAACTTGTAGGCAAGGATATTACTTGTTATGGGGATTGTGACGGCGCGGTTGCTTCGGTAGTAAATCCGGCGGGCAATTACAATTACACACGGAATACGGGAGCAACTACTCCTAATTTAAATAATGTTTGTCCCGGGAATTATGAACTCACCGTGACTGATTCTGCCGGCTGTACGGCTTCAGCTTCGGTAGTGTTATCACAGCCTGATTCTATTTCTATCGATTCTATTGTACAAACTGCCCCCGGTTGCGGTGATTCCAACGGTGTGTTGCAAGTATTTGTATCGGGAGGTTCAGATTCGGCAAACCTTACCGCGGTGTGGAACGGCACTGACTCAGGCTTGGTTCTGACCAATATTCCCGGTGGAAGCTATTCGGTAGAGGTTTTTGATACCTCAGGATGTAGCGTTTCACGTACGGTGAATTTAGGTTCGGACAGTACCTTTAATTTGAACACATCGGCAACTTCACCGAGATGTGCCGGCGATTGTGACGGACAGGCATTTGTTTCGGTAGCTCCGCCGGCCACTGCGGGCCCCTTCAGAATTCAATGGAGTACAAGTGCCGCGGATTCACTGAATACACTCACGGGCTTGTGCGCGGGAACCTATAATGTAGTGGTTACTGATTCTGCTTCGGGTTGTGTTGCAAGTGCCTCAGTCGATGTGGTTGATCCCGATCCCATAATCATTGATAGCGTATTAGCGGTTGAACCCGATTGCGGCGATAACAACGGTTCTTTGGAAGCTTTTGCTACGGGAGGTACCGATACGTTGAACTACCAATGGACGGGTGGTCCGTCAACTCCTTTCTATGGCAATCTTGCTGCAGGTTTCTATACGCTTGAAGTGACCGATAACAACGGCTGTTCAATTACGGAAACTCTGCCATTGGGCAACGATCAAGGTCCGGATATTGAATTGACAGGTAACGATGCTTCCTGCAACGGCGATTGCACAGGCGCTGCGTCGGTTTCCATACTTTCAGGGCCTGAAGCTCTATTCAATATTGTTTGGAGTACAGGTGATATGACGGCGGATATTTCCGGACTGTGTGAAGGAACTTACGCTGTTAGCGTTGAAGACACCAACGGTTGTGTAACGGTAGATACCGTACAAATCAATCGCAGCGGGGCGCTCGAACTCGATTTAATTGTGACAGATAACGCGGGTTGTGCAGACACCTGTGATGGAAGTATAGAAGTAGTTGTAAGAGGCGGTAACGCACCTTTCGCTTACAATTGGAATATTGCCGGTGCGGCCAACGTTGAGAGGGTAGAAAACCTATGCGAAGGCACTTACTCCGTAGAGGTTGATGCCGCGGGAGGTTGCTCGGGCTTTGCCGCTGCGGTAATTGAAAGTGTGCCCGAGATGGAAGCAGCTGTTGACTCAGTATTCCAACCCAATTGTGCAGTGTCGAATGACGGATTCATTTCACTCAATGTTACCGGAGGCTCGGCACCTTACAGTTATCGCTGGAGAGGTCCGAGTGGATTTTCCTCTACGGCAGAATCGTTGAACAACATATTCCCGGGTACGTATCGGGTTACGGTTGAGGATGCAGGTTTCTGCTCTCAAATTTTAGAGATTGAATTACGTGATACTACTCAACTTTCCGTTATCGGGTTTGATACTACGATATGCGGTAGTGCCTTTGATGTGCTGTTGCGTATGGAGGCTGAAAGTAACTTCCCCGCAGAGCACGAATGGCGCAAACTGAACGGTTGGACACTGGATACCGGGAATACGATTGTAATCGATACCGTCAATCAAACCATACGCTACCTGGCTGTTGCAAAAAGTAACGGTTGTGAGGTGGTTGATACGGTAACCGTGAGAATTCGGCCGTTACCTGAGATCAATATAGGAAACGATACCACATTGGTTGTGAATACGCGTAACCGGTTGGGTAACATACCTATCACCAATGTTCAAGGAGCGACATTTGAATGGACGCCTGATGACGGTACTTTAAGTAATGCCTCGGTGGCAAACCCGTTTGTGACTCCCACCGGATCTACTACATACCGATTGTCCATTACCGATATTTTTGGATGTACGGTAACTGACTCTATCGTGATAAATACCACAAGATTCTTTGACTTCCCTGACGGACTCTCGCCAAACGGTGACGGTGTCAATGATGATTGGGAACTGGACTTTTTACGCGGGTTTCCCAACGCGAAAGTTCAGGTGTTTAACCGATGGGGACAAAAAGTATATGAAGGTGACGGGGTAACCGAACCGTTTGACGGAAGGTATAACGGAAGTGACCTTCCCGTAGGAACATATTATTATGTGATTGACTTAAACGACGGAGGTGATAAAAAACCATTGACCGGTCCGGTAACCATCATACGCTAAAACGATATAACCATGAAGTACAAAGCACTTTTATTCAGTATAGTATTTGTGGCACTTGCAGGGCTTTCACATGCTCAGCAAGTCCCGCAATACACTCAATATTTTTTGAATGATTTTTCCATAAACCCTGGTGTTACGGGTACAAAGGATTCTTGGTTTGCACAAACCAACGGTCGATACCAATGGGCCGGTATTCGTGATGCTCCCAGAACCTTTATACTTAATGCCAACGGGCCTTTAGAAGGGCTCAATATGGGCGTGGGCGGATATCTTTTTAGTGATATTGTGGGGCCGACCCGCCGTACCGGCTTTGCCGGTTCTTATTCGTATCATCTTAGAATAACCGATGAACTAAAATTGGGAATGGGTCTAAACTTTGGTGCTACCAATTGGCAAATTGACGGTACAGCCATAACTCTGCAAAATGAAGCTGACTTAGCACTAGCCAATAGCATGCAAGGCGTGTGGGTACCTGATGCAGGTGTGGGATTTCACTTATACCATGATGATTTTTGGGTGGGACTTAGCGCCCCTCAAATTATAGGCAACAAACTACAGTTTACGGACTATAGCGCTGAAACCATGTCGAGATTGGAACGGCATTACTTTTTAACCGCAGGTTATAACTTTAGTGTGGTGGATGATATTGTTGTTCAGCCTTCAGTTTTTGTTCGATACATTGAGCCGCTTCCCGTTCAATATGATGTGGTAGTGAGAGCCTTATACAAAGATATGCTTTGGGTAGGAGGAGGTTATCGTGTAGATGCCGCCGTGATTTTGATGTTGGGTGCGCAAATTAACGACAGTTTTATATTCGGTTATTCTTTTGATTTACCCACAGGTCAGTTGAGTCCGCACACAACGGGTTCTCACGAAATCATGTTGGGTTTCAAAATTCAAAAGCGCACTTCTGATTCTTTCAGAATTAAAGACGAAGAATAATAGCCTTTTAACCGAACCCTTTACCCTACTTAACGTATTAAGGTCATGAATAAAGTGACCTAATGAGTATAACCGTAAAGCAAAATAGTCCTGAGCAGGAAGCCGTTTTTGACCTCCTTAAAGCTGTCGCACATCCGGTGCGATACGCTATCTTGAAGCTTCTCAATCAAAAAGAAGCAATTTGTGTTTGTGACTTACAGCACAAACTGGAAATTGAACAAGCCGTAATTTCGCAGCAGCTAAAAAGATTAAAATCGGCAGGCGTTGTGACCGCAACTAGAAAAGGTCGCTACTGCCACTACAAACTCACAAATGGTAATGTGAAAAACTTATTGTTTGCCGTCCAAAATTTTAAATATTATGATGAATAAATTTATGTTGATCATCTTTCTTGTATTTACATTAGTCGGTTGTGATCAATCTATTGGTCAGAGCCAAAATCAATCCGGTGAAAATCAAACCGAAGCCGATAGTTATTTGCTGAGTCCCGACGATTTTGAAAAAGCTTATAAAGAAAAAGAAGGGGCTAAACTACTAGATATACGCACGAATATGGAGGTGAAAAACGGCTATATTGAAGGCATGGAGCAAGTAGATTGGTTTAGAGGAGACTTTAAGAGTATTGTTGAAAATAAGTTTGACAAAAATGACCCTTTGTTTGTTTATTGTGGAATTGGCGGAAGGAGTCAAGGATGCGTGGATATGCTCAAGCAAGCGGGGTACAAGGAAGTTTATGAACTTCGCGGAGGAATGAAAGGTTGGGAAAAAGCGAATAAACCGATAAAAAAGTCATGAGTAAGCCCGGTAAAATAGAATTAATGTTCACCTTAGCCGGAGCTGTTTCAGGATTGCTGTATTTTGAGTTTTACGGTTGTGAAAATGGCTGCATGATTACTTCAGTGTGGTGGAGGGCCGGTTTGTATGGAGCATTTATGGGGTTCTTAGTCGGCGGTATGGTAAAAGATCGGTTTGTGCCCCAAAAGAAAACAGATTAAAGGAAAAGATATGAATTATAGATTATTTGCAGTTGTAAGTCTATTTGCCCTTTCAGTTTTGGCTTGCGCCGAAGCAGGCTCTGAAAGTGAAAATAAGAAAACGGAAAAACAGGTAAGTGAAGAGGCTCCTTCTCAAGTTGGAACTGAGTTAGATGAGGAAAAGTACATTAAATTGGGAGACTCCATAACCAAAGTTGCGTTTCAAACCCTAAGCGGTGAACTAAAGCAAGCAATGCAACGAGGGGGTGTGGCGGAAGCTGTAACATATTGCAATGTGAACGCATATCCGCTCACCGATTCCATAGGTGAAATGTATTCCGCAAACCTCATGCGTGTAGCAGAAAAATACCGAAATCCGGACAATGCACTTACCAATTTCGATGCTGAGGCATTCGAGCAAATGAAGGCAGGTAAACAAAAAATGTTGAAACTTCACGAAGGTGATGCGGTATTTTATAAGCGAATTGACTTAGCTCCTCAGTGTTTGTCCTGCCATGGTGAACCGGGCAAGGATATAGCCGATAATGATTATGCCTTAATTAAAGAGAATTACCCCTATGACAAAGCCGTGAATTTTAAACCCGGTGAGTTACGAGGTATGTGGAAAATCACTTTCCCTGATCCGAGTTAAGTTCTTTCGGCTGTATCGCTTCAAAGCGGTAGCCCTTAACGGTGAAGTGTTCAAGCACCTTTTCTAAAGCCGGCAACATGCGCGGTGCAGCTTTTATGCTGTCGTGGAAAACAACGATTGACCCGGGAACCGCGTTTTTAATCACGTTATCTGCACATGCTTGCGCGTCTAGTTTTTTATCAAAATCGCCGCTTAATACATCCCACAAGATAATATTGGTTTTTGCCGCCATACTTTTAATTTGAGCGGGCGTGATTCGACCGTAAGGAGGTCTGAACAGCGTAGATTCTACGTACTGCCGGGCCGTTAAAAAACTCTTGTAGTAGGTATATCGCGAGGTTTGAAACCCCGATTCATGTTTGTAAGTGTGGTTGGCAAATCGGTGTCCGTGAAGTTCGCCGTCTGCTATGATTTCCGGGTATTGTCGCGCATTATTTCCCACGCAAAAAAAAGTAGCCTTAGCATTGTGCTTTTCCAGAAGTCGATAAACTTGCGGGGTAATTTCGGGATGCGGACCGTCATCAAAAGTGAGGAAGATTTTCTTCTTTTTCGCGGGGATACGCCAAACCACTTTTTGGTTTAAACTTTGAACGAGAGCCGGTGTTTTGACGCGATACATTAGCGCAAAAGTAGGTTAAACGGCTAAAAGTTTTACATATTGGCCGGTTAACTCTGTACTTACCCATTAAAGCTCATCTATCATTACCTTTCGTGCGTCCGGGAACACTTTTTTACCTGAGGAATCACTCAATTTCGGGCGGGTTCCCCAATTATTTTCATGGTATTGAAAAGTAGAAGTTGGCAGGCATCTCGAAAGAGTGTAAACAGTCTGAAATCCCCAAACTTTTTATGAGAAAAAATGTTTTGTGCAATACCAACTATTAGGTATTTTTGCGGCGTCAAATTAATTTATTTAGATTTGGTCTAAATAAACAAACAACAAGCAGGGTTAAACGTTACAGGGATATGATTAAAGTATCAAACGAAGCAAAAGCTGAAATAGAAAAGCTAAAGGCATCATCAGGAATAGACATTGAATCTTTTATTCGCGTGGGCGTGAAAGGCGGTGGTTGTTCAGGGTTGGTCTATGATTTAGATTTTGACAGCGAAAAAAAAGAAGACGATAAAATATTTGAAGACAACGGTGTGAAAATAGCCGTTGATAAAAAAAGTTACCTTTATTTGGCAGGTACAACCCTCGAATTTTCGGGCGGTTTGAACGGTAAAGGTTTCAGTTTTGTAAACCCCAACGCATCTCGAACCTGCGGGTGCGGGGAAAGTTTTTCAATTTAAAAAGTAAATTATGGCATATACAGAAGCAGAATTGGCTGAGGAGCTGAAAGGCCAAAAATATAAGTACGGTTTCACTTCTAAATTTGAGACCGACAGGGTTCCCAAAGGGCTCAATGAGGATGTGATTCGGTTAATTTCCTCCAAAAAAAATGAGCCCGAGTGGATGCTTGAATTCCGATTAAACTCATACCGGAACTGGAAAAAAATGAAAGAACCGAATTGGGCCCATGTGAATTACCAAAAACCCGATTTTCAAGAAATCACGTACTATGCTGCTCCGCAGCCCAAAAAGCAGTTGGACAGTTTGGATGAGGTTGATCCCGAGTTGAGAAAAATGTATGATAAACTGGGGATATCCATCGCCGAGCAAAAACGATTGGCCGGTGTGAAAACTGATGATGAAGAGGAGAAGCAGCTCTCGGGTGTAGCCATGGACGTTGTTGTGGACTCTGTTTCAGTAGAAACAACGTTTAAGGAAAAGTTAAATGAGTTGGGAATCATTTTTTGCTCTTTTAGTGAAGCGGTTCAGAACCACCCCGAGTTGGTGAGGGAGAATATGGGTAAGGTGGTTCCTCCCAATGATAATTTTTATGCCGCGCTCAACTCTGCGGTGTTTACCGATGGTAGTTTCTGCTACATCCCTAAAGGGGTGCGTTGCCCCATGGAGTTGAGCACTTACTTTAGAATTAATGAAGCGGGAACGGGACAGTTTGAGCGAACACTAATCGTTGCTGAAGATGAATCTTACGTGAGTTATCTCGAGGGTTGTACAGCACCTACGCGAGATGAAAATCAACTGCACGCTGCTGTGGTGGAAATCATCGCAAAGAATGATGCAGAGGTGAAATACTCAACCGTTCAAAACTGGTACCCGGGTGATGAGAATGGAAAAGGTGGTGTTTTCAACTTTGTTACTAAACGCGGTTTATGTGAAGGTACGCGTTCAAAAATATCATGGACACAAGTAGAAACCGGATCTGCGATTACTTGGAAATATCCTTCTTGTGTTTTGAAGGGCGATTACTCTGAAGGAGAGTTTTACTCTGTAGCGGTTACCAATAATCATCAAATGGCCGATACAGGAACTAAAATGGTTCATTTAGGTAGAAATACCAAGTCCTTAATCATTTCGAAAGGTATTTCGGCGGGAGTTTCTGAAAACAGTTATCGCGGACTTGTACAAATCAATAAATCGGCGAGCAATTCCAGAAATTTCTCACAATGTGACTCGCTATTAATTGGTGATACCTGCGGCGCACACACCTTCCCGTATATTGAAACCAAAAACAGCACTTCTAAGGTTGAGCACGAGGCTACAACGTCAAAAATTGGTGAAGACCAGATTTTCTACTGCCAACAACGCGGTATGGATGAAGAAGCTGCCGTAAGCTTGATTGTGAACGGTTATGCTAAGGAAGTTTTAAATAAGCTACCCATGGAGTTTGCGGTAGAAGCGAAAAAATTATTGGAAATTACATTAGAAGGATCGGTAGGATAATTATAATATTAAGATAGAACAGTCATGATTAAGATAAAGAATTTACACGCAGAAGTTGAGGGAAACAAAATTTTAAACGGACTCAACTTGGAAATTAACCCCGGAGAAATACACGCTATTATGGGCCCCAACGGTTCAGGAAAATCCACTTTGGCCTCTGTATTGGCGGGAAAAGAGGAGTATGAGGTCACTGAAGGCTCGGTTGAGTTTCTCGGCGAGGACTTACTTGAAATGGAGCCCAATGAACGAGCCGCGGCAGGTTTGTTTTTGGCTTTTCAGTACCCCGTGGAAATCCCGGGGGTGAGTAACATGAATTTCTTGAAAACGGCTTTGAAAAGTATCAAAGAACAAAAAGGTGAAGAGCCTTACACCGCCAAGGAGTTTTTACAAATGGTGAAAAAAAACCAGGAACTGGTTGGTTTGAGCGGTAAGTTAGCCAACCGAAGCGTAAATGAAGGCTTCTCGGGAGGTGAAAAAAAGCGAAATGAAATTTTTCAAATGGCTATGCTCGATCCCAAATTTGCCATTTTGGATGAGACCGATTCAGGCCTTGATATCGATGCTCTTAAAACGGTGGCCGACGGCGTAAATCAATTG